>CACYEO010000109.1 GCA_902773475.1 uncultured bacterium
GCGTCGCCCGCCAGCACGCCGGCGTCGCACATGGCGGAATAAAGGTATGTCGCGCGGACCGAATGTCCGACGGCCTCGCGCTGCGCTTTCACGGGTTTGTGATCCTGGTAGTAGGCGGGATTGCCCGGGAATCCGCGCTTGACGACGCCCCTGCGGTCTTTGACGGGCATTCCGCGCGTTTCGAGGAACGTCAAGGCCGTGTCGAGGTATTTCCTGTCGCCCGTGGCGCGGTATAGTTTGCACAGCGCAAGTTCCACTTCCTCGTGCCCGGGCAGGAACCATATTTTTCCCTCGCCCGCGCCGAAAGTGCGCGCCATCATGTCGGCCGCCCGGCGGGCGACATCGAGGAAGTCGCGCTTCCCCGTCGTTTCAAAATGCGCGACGGCCGCTTCTATCATGTGCCCCATGCAGTAAAGCTCGTGGGCATCGTCGCAATACCACCTGTGCGGGCCTACGCGCTCGTACCGCAGCTTGAGCGGACGCGGAGTATAGACGTATCCGTCCGGCTCCTGCGCGAAAGCGAAGTTCTCGACGAGGCCGTCGAGATCACGCCGCATCCCTTCGTCGGGGAAGAGCGCGAGTTCGTACGCGAGACCCTCCGCGACCTTGTAGACGTCGCTGTCGTTGAAAAACGCGCCCTTGAACGGCCCGTGCTTCTGTCCGCGTATCGCAAGGCCGGCGTTTTTGAAGTTTTCGACGCGACCCGTCTTTCTGCACTGTCTGACATTGGAAGGGCAGGTCGATTCCCTGTTCACCTTTTCCTTGAAGGCCCAGAATCCGCCGGACGGGCGGACGCTGCCCATGCGGGGGAGGGAAACAGGATAACCGCCTGCCGGTGCGGCGGCATGCGCGGACGATACGGCGGCTGCGGCGAGCGCCGCCAAGAGAATTTTCGGAATCATGCGTCTGTCTCCATGGATTTTCCGCTATTTTATCCAAAGAGAGCCGTCCGCGCAAGTCCCCCCGCGCGGAAGCACCCTCCGCCGCGCGGATCACGCGCGCGGATGCGCTTTCGCGTATTCCTCTTTCAGCCGCTCGACGGAGACGTGCGTGTATATCTGCGTCGTCGCGAGCGACGAATGCCCGAGCATCTCCTGCACGCTGCGCAGATCCGCTCCGGCGTCGAGCAGATGCGTCGCGAACGAATGGCGCAGTTTGTGCGGCGTGATCGACGATGGCAGCCCGGCGTCCGCGAGCCAGCGTTTCATCCGCCTTTCGATCTCCCGCGGCGTGAAAGGATTCGCGCTGTCGGAAAGAAACACGTTCGCGGAATCGGCCGCCGCTCCGTCCCCGAAGCATTCGCGCGCGGCTTCGCGCGCGCGCAGAAGCGCGCGCTTCGCAGGACCGCCGATCATGCAAAGGCGCTGCTTCGCGCCTTTGCCCGTCACTACGGTCTTGCCTGCGGCGAGATCGAGGTCTTTCCATTTCAGCGGGGCTATTTCGCCGACTCGGCATCCGGTGGAATATAGCAGTTCGAACACTGCGGCGTCGCGCAGGCAGCGGTAGCGTTCCGCAGGCGCGGCGAACGAGCCGGCCGCGGCTCGCTCGCTTTCGAGCGCCTCGAGACGGCGGACGGGAGTTTCAAGGAGCCTGCGCGTTTCGTCGGCGGAGAGGACGCGCGGAAGCGTCCGCGCGGCGCGCGGTCCGCGGAGGTCGGCGAAAGGGCTTGATGGCACGGCGCTTTCGCGAACCAGAAAACGGTAGAAGGCGCGCAGCGAAGCGAGTTTGCGGCGGATCGTGGCCGGCGCGGCGCCGGCGCGCGCGAACGCGCCGAGAAATGCGCGCGCGTCGTCGCGCGTGACGGCGCCCCAGTCGAAGGGCGGCTTTTCGGAAGGTTTCCACCGGAACGCCGCGAACTGCCCGATGTCCTGCACGTATCCGCCCGCGGTGTTGCGGGAGGCGTTGCGCTCCGCCGAAAGATAGGCGGCGAAAGATTTCACCGCCCTGTCTATTACGGCGTCACTTCTGTCTGGCAGCGCCGTAGATCAGACCTTTCCTTTTTGGCGGCTTGCGGCGGGGGGCGCGTTTCGGAGCTTCGCCTTCCGCGGCCGCTTTCGGCTTGGCCTTCTGCCTGGGCTGTATGACAGGCACTTTGTCAAGGCCGAGCTCCACCTTCTTTTCCTCGTACTCGGGAATCTGGTCGCGGTAGTTCACGCACACGCGGCGGAGCGCGACGACCTGGCGCGGGGAAAGCGAACTGCGGCGCGCGTACTGTTCCTTCAGCGACTTGTAGAATTCGCAGTCGTCGTAGACTTTGCGTCCGCGGTACACGGGTTCTTTCCACGTGTGGACTTTTTCGAGAAGCGCGAGCAGTCCGGGGACGGCGGGGTCCGCGGGTTCGCTTTCGAATCCCTCCGGCACGTACGGCGCGAGACGCGCGCGCACTGCATCGCCGTCGTCGAGCGCGCCGGCGTTCTCGCCGATGCTTCGCGCAAGGATGTAGAACTGCTTCGAAGTGAGCATGCGGCCGCGGTCCACCTGTTCGCGCAGCGACATCAGGAACGGATTCTTGCCGAGTCCGCTTATGCGGTCTATCGTCAGGAAGCACCATTTGACGAGCTCGGGGGAGGGCGCGTTCTTGGCGCGTTCGAGCTCGGACCCGTATCCGAGCGCTATGACGCGCGCCTCGACGTCTTTTATCTCGTCGCGGTGCAAAAGCGCGATCTTCACGAGCGCGGCGAGCTGGCGTTCGGAAAGCTGGCGCGAGCCGGAAGCGACCGTGCGGCGCATGTCCTCGACGAACTCGCGTTCATCGAATTTCCGCCCGCGCCCGGTTTCCGCCGGGGGGCGCCACGTCTTCACTTCGTCAAGCATTGAAAACGCCGCGTCGAACTTCTCCTTCGGCGGAGGCGGATCCTTGGCGGAGTCCATCCATGCGTTGAAGTTCCTGAGGAACCCGGACAGCATCGCATCGCCGCGCTCCTTGCCTTCTTCAACCTTGTCGAGCTCCTCCTCCATCTTCGCGGTGTAGCCGACGTCGAACAGGTCGGGAAGCTTGCGCACGAGCCAGTCGTTCACGTCGATTCCGCGCTGGACGGGTATTAGCTGGCGCGCTTCGCGTTTCGCGTACTGGCGCAGCACAAGGGTCTCGATGGTCTGCGCGTAGGTTGACGGGCGGCCCACGCCGTTTTCTTCGAGCGCCTTGACAAGCGCGGCCTCGGAGTAGTGCGGCGGCGGCTTCGTCTCTTTGCGTTCCGAAAGCCATCTTACGGGCGAGAGCCTGTCGCCGCGCGCGAGTTCCGGCAGAGAGGCGACTTCGTCGGAGTCCGCGTCTTCGCCTTCGCCGCCTTTCTGTTTTCCGGGAAGCGCCATCTTCGAGACTTTCATGAAACCGTCGAACGCGACGGTCGTGGCCGAGGCCGTGAACACGTATTCATGGCGCAGGCCGGGCTTGTCGGGGACGAGCGACACGCTGCGTATCTCGAGCTTCGCCTCCGCCATCTGCGAGGACACGAACCGCCGCCACACGAGATCGTAGAGTTTCGCCTGCGCGGCGTCGAGCTTCACCGAGCCGGGAACGACGTTTACGTCGGTGGGGCGGATCGCTTCGTGCGCCTGCTGCGCGCCTGCCTTGGACTTGTAGATGTTCGGCGAGGGGGGCAGATACGCCGCGCCGTACCCGGAGCGGATGAACTCCGCCGCCGCCGCGCGCGCCTGCTCCGAAATGTTCACGCTGTCCGTTCGCATGTAGGTTATCAGGCCGTTTTCGTAGAGTTTCTGCGCAAGCGACATGGTGCGGTGCGGAGAGAAGCCGCAGAAGCTCGACGCCGTCTGCTGCAGCGTGGACGTGGTGAAAGGCGGCAGAGGGCGGCGCGCGCGCTGCGCGGTCTTCACCTCGGACACTTCGAGCATCGAAGCGTCGAGGTCGTCGATCAGCATGTCGGCGAGACCCGACTTGCCTATGGACGGTTTTTCGCCGTCGAGCCGCGAGAGCCGCGCGGTGAACGCCGGTTCCTGCGCCTTGCGCGCTTCGACTCCGAGCAGCCAGTATTCTTCCGGCTTGAAGGCTTCGATCTCGCGTTCGCGCTCGACGAGCAGCCGCAGCGCCACAGACTGCACGCGGCCTGCGGAAAGCGTGTAGCCGTAGTTCAGGTATTTCCACAGGAGCGGGGATATCTTGTAGCCAACTATGCGGTCGACCACGCGTCTGGCCTGCTGGGCGTCGACCCGCGCCATGTCGATTTCGCGCGGGTGCGCTATGGCGTCGAGCACCGCGCTTTTCGTGATTTCGTTGTAGGAGACGCGGTGTACGCTCTTGCCCTTGGTCTGGGCCTTCAGCACTTCGCCGAGATGCCAGGCTATGGCCTCTCCCTCGCGGTCGGGGTCGGGCGCAAGATAGATTTCCGAAGCCTCCGCGGCAGCCTTCCGCAATTCCGCAACGGTCTTTTTCTTGTCTTCCGGGATTTCATAGTCCGGCATGAAAACCCATCCGTCGTCCGGGGTCTTCCCCGAAGGCTTGATTGTTATCGCAAGATTTCTCTTGGGCAAATCGCGTATGTGCCCCACCGACGACTTTACGGTGAATGACGGGCCGAGGTATTTGCCTATCGTTTTCGCCTTTGCCGGCGATTCCACTATCAGAAGTTTCTTGTTGTCCATTGCATGTCTTTCCGCAAACGGAACCGCACAGTCCCGTTTCCACATTCAGAATGCGCGTATCTTACCCGTATTTGCGGGATTTTGCAAGGACTTTCCCGCTAGGGGCGCGATTTTTTCCCGTCACATCCGCCCCTTCTCTGCAATCTCCCGGTTGTTGAAAAAACGCACCTTTCTTTTTCAGCGCGCGCACAAGACGGAACGGAGCAGCGCAAGACACCCCCCGGCGGCCGCAAGCTCCGCGCAATCCGCCGCAAGCCCCGCGCCGGCGGCGGCCGCTCCGGCGAGTATCGGCAGGGCGGACGGCTTTTCACGCGGCGGAACGTGCGACACGCGGAATCTGTTCGCATCCGCAGGAACCGCGTAAAGGCGCGTTTTTCTCCCGGGCTTGATCACAAACGGCACGGGATGTTCGCATATCCAGCGGCGGCGGATGTCGACATGCGCGGTTTCGCCGCGCAAAGGATCGGAAACGGTGAAATTCCTGTCGCCGTCAAGATCGATGACGAATTCGCGGCCGGGCTCGTCTGGCGCATAGAATACGATTTCAAGAGGGGCAGGACAGGCGTCGAGCCTTGCCGCAATCGCGCGGATGGCATCGGCAAGCGCCCGGGCGTCCGGTTCGTACGGATCGCGCATGTCGATCGAAAGGCGTCTGGCGCGCCTTCGGCGGAAAAACAGCGGGGCGAGAGCGCAGGCGGCGCCCGCCGCGGCGCAGGCCGCTATGGTCCACGGTCCGCGCACTCAGATGGTGTTTCCGTTCGCCTTGGCGAGTTTTCTAAGCTTGTTCGCGGCTTTTTTCTTCGACTCTTCGTCGGCGCGGTCTATGAAAAGAACGCCGCGCAGATGATCCGTCTCGTGGAGAACGGCGCGCGCGAGAAAACCGCGCGCCGAGGCCGTCCGGATTCCGCCCGCCGCGTCGAGCCAGCGGAATGCGACCTCCGCAGGCCTTTTGACCTTGCACCCGATTTTCGGAAACGACAGGCAGCCTTCGTCGCCTTCCTGCTCGCCGGATGTCGCCACAATCTCGGGGTTGAACATGACAAGCGGCATCTCGACCTGCGCGTTGAACGCCCGGTCGTCTTCGCCGTCGCACTCGGGCGGGACGTCGATCACACATGCCGATTCAAGCCGGCCGACCTGCTGGGCGGCAAGCCCAACGCCTTTGGCGGCATACATGGTCTCGAGCATGTCGACGGCAAGACGCCTGAGTTCCGGCGTTACCGCCGGCACGCGGGATGCAGGCTTGCGTAGGACGGCGGAGCCGTATTGCGTTATCGGCAGCAGCATGGCATCGATCCTTTCAAGACGGGGGAAGTTTCGCGGCCAGGGCGTTGAACACGGCCGGCACGAAAAAAAGAACAGCTCCGCAAACGAGCGCCGCGCCGCACGGCCACGCGCAAAGGACGAGAGCGGCCTGCACGCGCGCGATGTTTCCTATAAAGCGCCCTACAACAAACGGAGCGGGAACGCGGGAAGCGAAAAACCGGGCGAGGACAAGGCAATGGAGAATCGCGATCGCTCCGGCAAAAGCAGGCAGGGCGAACGAAGTGCGCGGAGCGCCAAGAACGCATGAGGTCCCTTCGGGAATGCTGGCCGCGCAGAGCAGCAGCACAGGGACAAGGCCGAGGACAAGCGCGGCGGCGGGCGCATAGAACAGACGCGGCGGCGGAGAATCCGTTTCACGGCGCGCGACGGCGGAAAACGCCGCAGTGTAAAGCGCCATCGCCGCCGCTCCGGCGAGCGGGAACCGCGCCCAGACGTGCGGCGGAACGCCCGCGGCGCGCGCAAACGGCTCGACAGCCGCAGCGCCGAGAAGCACGTTCAGCCCGCGGCACAGCGCGATGACGGCAAGCGCGGCGTGGGGCATGCGGCGACGAAACGGCGGAAAATCATAAAGCGCGACTGCGGCGGCCAGCACGCCGGCGACGGCAAGAGGGGCTTCCGCCGGAAGCGTGAAAAACCGCAGAAACACGATTTCGCGGATTGGGACGCCCGCCCCCGCACAGGCGGAGGACGCCACACCGCGGGACGCCGCGAGCGCGCCGGCAAGGAGCGCGACTCCCGCCATGAACGCCGCGCGCGGCGGGATCGCCCCGGAAGGAAGCGGACGCGAAGGACGCTCCGCCGCATCGATGTCGCGATCGGCAAAATCGTTCAGCGCCACTCCCGCAGAATACATGCAAAGCGAAGAAACCGCGCACAGTGCGACTGGAAGAGCGAATGCGGAAAAATCCGGAGCGGTTCCCGCGGCAAAAAGTCCAAGGAGGGAAAGCGCCGCCCCCGCGAACACGTCGCCGGGAACGGTCAGGAGGTTCGGCAAACGCAGCAATGCGGCCCAGGCTGACATCGATCAAGCCCCGGTGGAGCCGAAACCGCCCTCCCCGCGCTCCGTAGCGGAGAGGGTGTCCGATTCCTTCACGTCGACGCGCAGGACCGAGGCGATCACGAACTGCGCAATCCTCATCCCGCGCTCCACGCGGAAAGGCTCCTGCCCGAAATTCGCGAGAATCACGCCTACTTCGCCGCGGTAGCCTTCATCCACCGTGCCGGGGGAATTCAAAACCGTCACGCCGTGCTTGAGGGTAAGTCCGGACCGCGGACGCACCTGGCCTTCGGTTCCCGGCGGAAGCGCGACTGCGACACCGGTCTTGAAAAGCCCGCGCCCGCCGGGAGGAAGGACGCCCTCTTCGGCGGAATACAAGTCCATCCCGGCATCTCCGGGATGGGCGTATGCCGGAACAATCGCGTCCGGGCGGAGTTTCTTGAATACAGCGGAAGCCATGTCACTCTTTCGATTCGGCCGCCGCAGGCTGCTCCTGCGGGTCTGCGGAAGAATCGCCGTCCGCCGGCGCGGCGGGTTCCTCCGGCTTGTAGGCGGCGAGATTCGCACGCGCCCACGCGGGGACGATGAAAGACGCGATGTCATGTTTAAGCATGGCCGCGATTTCGCGGCGGAGGTTTTCGTCCGCCTCGCGCGCGCCGTTGCGTTCGCGCGCCACCATGATCGTGTATTTCACATCGCCGTTGCGCTGCCATTCCGGCTTCGAAAACGCGCCGGGGGAGAGCTTGAGAAGTCCTGCGTCGCGGCGGAGGTTCGAGGAAATCTGATTGCGCATGTAGTTCGACCACATCAGCTGGTTTTCAAGCTGCTCGCGGCTTTCCGCCATGCTGCGCGCGCGCATGTCCTGCTCGTCGATTTCGGCAAGCCGCTTCATCGCGCCCGCGCGGGCCTCTATCATGCAGTAGCGGCGCACGGGGGAAAGGGTCGCACCGGCGACTGCGCGCTTGTTGGTCGTGTCGAGCGGGATTTTCGCAAGTTCGGCCGCGAGTCCGGCCTCGCGTTCTTCGATGTATTTGCGGAAAGCGGAATTGCGCGCGTCGACGTCGGCAAGTTTTTTGAACTCCTCGATCTTCGCGGCTTCTTCGCAGGAAGGGAGCCTGGAAGCTTCGCGCGCGGCGGAATCCGCTATCCACGTGGCCTCCACAAGATACACGCCGTTCGTGCCGCCGACTATAGCGCAATAGGGGAATTCGGCGCACTCGCCGGCGTCCGCAGGCAGCTGCATGATCGTCTCTGCCGCGCCGGAGGCTCCGGGGAAAGCCTTGGACAGCTCGGAGCGGGTGGCGACGAATCCCGCGCACTGCGAGGAAGCCACCCACGGGCTGAACGCTGGCTTCGCCTTGTTGGCCTTGGCGACCTGGTCGAGATACGTGGGCTTGCCGGCCTCGGGGACGACTCCGTAAAGCTCGAGCGTTCCATTGTCGAGTTCCTCGCGGAGCGCCCTGAGCGCGCCTTCGGCGGCGAGTGCGGCGGTTATCTCGCCGCGCACTTCGTCGACCGCCTTGTAGACGGTCTGCGTGGGGGTGGGATGCGTGACGAATTTCTCGTCCTTGTGCTCGCTGTAGTAGCCGGCCACATCGTCTTCCGTGACCAGCTTCTCCGCGGCGGCGAGGCGGTCTTTCGTCATCGCGTCCACGAATATCCAGCGGGCGCGGCGGCGTTCGGGCAGGACCAGGCTGTTCGTGTTGGCGGCGTAGAACGCCGGGAAGTCGGCCTTGACGTCCTTGAACTTGTTCGTGAACGTGATTTCGCGCACGGCGACGTCGCTCGTCCAGTCCTGGATCGCGCGCAGTGTCTCCGGCGCGGAGGGGATGGCCGCGGACGCGGCGAGGTTCTCAAGTTTGCGGGCGATCAGCGCATGGCGCAGAAACATTTCGTACTGGCTTGCGGACGCCCCGATCGTGGCGAGGTAGCGGTTGTAGGTTTCGCGGTCGGTGAAGCCTTGCGCCGCGAGCATGGAGCGCACCTCGGCGTCCGTGGCCGTGATTCCGTCGAGTTTGGCGGTTTCAAGCTGCGCCATCGTATTCCACGCATAGTTGGTCGCAACGTCGTATGGGACGTCAGCGCCGGTGAGCCTGCCTGCCGCGGCGAGTGACGCCTCGCGCTGGAGATGCTCGAAAAGTTCGCGATTGAGGGGTTTTCCGGCGAACTCGTTCTCCGTGGCCCCGGAACTGCTTTTACGGATGTCGGGCGCAAGGAAGTCAAGCGCGAACAAGGCTGAAATCGCGATGGCGAAAACGCCCCAGACCCATTTGTTGCGGATAAGGCGGTTGAACTGGTGGATTACCATTTTATTCTGCTTTCGTGTTTCTCGGTTTTCGGGGTTTGTTTGTACTGGGAATCAGAAATCGAGCGGAGCCTCTTCCACCGGCGCGGGCTGCTCTGCGGGCTGTGCGGCGGGTTCCGGCGCGCCGAAGACCTGGTCGGCGGCGGCGCCGGGATCCTGCTGCGCGCCGGGGCGCGGGATGGCGGGCACGTCGATTTCCTGCACCGCGGCGGCCTCGCCGGCCTTGAGGGCGTCTTTGTCCTTCTGCTGCACCACAAGTTCCCCGGTGTTTATGTTGTAGCGCTCCTCGGCGAAGGCGCAGCGGTTCTTGAGCGTGCCGGAAGAGTCGAATGTCATCGTGCACACGATGAACCGTTCGCTTTCGGGAATCCTCGTGCGGTGGATCTTTATGATGTTCCGGGGAGAGAATTCGTACTCAAGCGTTTTGAGGACGTCCTTGTTTTCGCCGGTGGCGGTGTCGAGCACGCGTTCGGTTCCCTGGTCGAGGGATACGATGAATATGCCGCCAGTGCCCCGCAGCGAAGTGAAGAGATTGCCGTTCAAAGTCCTGGCTACAAGGCTGTTGGCCGCACGCATCACGGGAATCTTGAAGTGCAGGCCCTCCATGCGCATCGAACCGGTCACCACCCGCACTTCAACGCTTTCCCCGTCGGCGAGCGGCGTGCGGTCGAAGCGGCTTTCGCCGTTTACATTCTTGCAGATGAAACCGTCTGCGGCCACGCGGAACACGTCGTTCGTGAAAGTGGGCGGCAGGCGCAGGGATATTTCGCCGCGGACGAGCCGCACCGTGCGCGTCTCGTCGCCTATGGGCGACTCGATCGTGGCGAACTCGGCGGAATTGGAAATCGACAGGCGCGGTTCCGCGCCCAAAGCGAAAAGCGCGGAGGACGGACGCGGATTGTTGCGGACCGGACCGCAGCGGAACGACGAGCCGAGCGGATAGTACCGGTTCTCCTCGATGGGCTTCCAGTCTTCGCCGGGCAGACGCACGTCCACGTTTCCTACGGCGCGCAGGCACCGCAGCGTGGAAGTGTAGAAGTTCTTGGCGGGGCGGAGGCCGGGGATGAAGGGGAGTTCCTCAAGGCCGGCGGCGGGCTGTCCTGCGTCGGCGGCAGGCTGTCCACCCGGTTCGGCGGCGTTCACGGCTTCGTCTGCGGAGGCCTCCTGCTCCTGCGCCGCCGCGGGCAGTGCACAGCAAAGCAGCGCAATCGCGAAAGCGGTTGCGGCGCGGAATATCGGTTTTTTGCACATAAAGTCTGCCCTCCGTGAAAACGGTGAGCGGAAATGATACTACGAAACGCCCTTGGAAGTCAAGTGCGGCAAAGCGCGCGATTTTGATCCGGACGCATCTGCGTAATTCACCGCACAGCTTTTTGATGACGGGAAACAACTATTTGAAACAACTTTCCTTTGGTGCGCGCTCGCGGGGCCTTGCGGATGCTTCGCAGTTCGCATACCTCTCTAAAAGTTGTTTTTCCAGTTGTTCCGGTTGTTTCCAATCTCAAACCGCTTGGGTAAAAACCGCAGAAGCGCCTTTGACGCCGGTATGTTGATGGCGTAGAAAACCGCCGCCAGAAGTGCATAGAGTATGGCTTTCATCCGGTTGCCGTCACTTGCGCAAAATGCAACCATACAGACTGTGCCCTAACCATGATTCTTCTTGCGGATGGTGAAGTGTCAAACTTCTCACC
>CACYEO010000110.1 GCA_902773475.1 uncultured bacterium
CTACACGTGGAGCGACCACCGCTACGTGAACCCGATGCCGATCTACGAAAAGCCGCTCGACCTGAAGCCGGGCGACTCGTTCACGCTTGATTACGAAGTGAGCATATTCTGAAACAAGTCCCCAAGGACGATATTGCAGGAAGAAGACGGAAATGAAAAAACTGATAGCCGCCGCGGCTCTGTGCTCCGCGCTGCCGCTTTTCGCGAAAATCACGACGGGCGCCCCGTTTTCCGACGGTGCCGTTCTCCAGCGCGGAATGGACGTTCCTGTGTGGGGCAGGGCGCTGCCTTCCAACGGCGGGAAGAAACCCGATTCTCTGAAAGTGGAATTCGCCGGGCAGGAGAAGATCGCCAAGGTCGCCGCAGACGGCGCCTGGAAGGTGTCGCTTTCGCCGATGGAGGCTTCGAAAGAAAGCCGCACGATGAAACTGAGCGCTCTTGCGGGCGGGACAGTCCTTGAAACGCGCGAAATCAAAGACGTTCTCGTTGGCGAAGTCTGGTTCGCCTCCGGCCAGAGCAACATGGAGTGCCCGATATGGGGCCCGCGCACGCGCTACCGCGACGGCAAGGGCGGGATGATGACTGTTATGACCCGCCTGCCGTACGTCCGCTATGTGAAAAACCCGCGCAAGTGGGCGGTGCAGCCCGCAGACCTGTCTGCGAAATGGCGCCGTTTCACGCCGGAGGAACTCGCTCCGGGCGCCGAAAAGGACAAAGTCCCCTCGCAGCTTTCCGCCGTGGCGTTCTACTACGCGCGCGAACTCTATCTTGCGCTCGACGTTCCGGTGGGCATAATCGATTCAAGCTGGGGCGGCACGAATATCGACGCCTGGACGCCGCGTTGCGGATACGACGGGTGCGACAAGTCCATAAAGCCCGTCGCCGCGTATCCGGTGAAGGCGAAATGGAACAAGAAAAAAGACCGCAAGTGGTGCATCACCTATGAAATGCAGCAGCCTACCGTGCTGTTCAACGGCATGGTCGCCGCCTACGCGCCTATGGCCATGCGCGGTTTCATCTGGTACCAGGGATGCCACAACGCGCAGGAGCCGCACCTCTACCGCGCGAAGCTCCACGCCCTCTACGAAGGCTGGCGGCGCGAATTCGCCAACCCCGCGCTGAAGTTCTATCTCGTCCAGCTCGCGCCGTTCAAGAGCAACTGGCTCGAACTCTGCATGGCGCAGACGCAATTCGCCGAAGAGGAGAAAAACGCCGCAATCGCGGTGACGGCCGATGTCGGCAATTTCAGCGACATCCACCCCAACGACAAGGAAGTCGTGGCGAAACGCCTCGCCTTCCATGCGTTGAAGCGCGACTACGGCTTCGCCATCCCGGAAGACGATTCTCCGGTTCTCAAATCCGCTTCGTTCAAGGACGGCAAGGCGAATCTCGCGTTCAGCCATGTGAAGAACTGGTACGTATACGCGCCCGACTGTTCGCGCGCGGCGGCGTTCGAACTCGCCGGCGCCGACGGCGTGTGGCATCCCGCCGCGATATGCAATTACGTAAACAAGGATTACATCCACGGCGACACGATAATCCTTTCAAGCGCCGCCGTCCCCTCCCCCGTGAAAGCCCGCTACATGGGCAAGCCGCTCGTTTCCGGGACGCTCTACAACGAGGCGTCGCTTCCGCTGGGGCCTTTCGAGACGAAATAACGGACCAACCCGGCGGCGGACGCGCAGTCCGCCGCCGGAACGCAAAAGGAGCAGACAATGCAAAACGCGTCTAACGGAACCGGACCGCGCAAAAGCGGCAGATACCTTGCGATAGACATCGGCGCGAGCTCAGGCAGGCATATCGCCGGAACGGTCGAGAACGGCAGAATCAAACTTGAAGAAGTCTACCGTTTCGACAATTCGCAGACCACCGTCAACGGCCACGAGTGCTGGAATATCGAAAAACTCGCCGCATCGGTGAAGGCGGGCATCGACGCCGCTCTCGCCAAAGGACCGCTCGATTCGATAGGCATCGACACCTGGGGCGTGGATTTCGTGCTGCTCGACGAAAATCTGCAACTCTGCTCCGACGCGGTCGCATACCGCGATCCGCGCACCGCCGGCGCCGACGCCGAAATCGAAAAAGACGTGCTTTCTTTTGCGGAACTCTATTCCCGCACCGGCATCCAGAAGGCGCAGTTCAACACCGTCTACCAGCTTTGGGCGCTGAAGAAGGAGCATCCGGAACAGCTTGAAAAGGCCGCACATTTCCTCACGATCCCCGAATATCTCAATTTCACCCTGACCGGGAAAATCGTCCACGAATACACCGATTCGTCCACCACGTCGCTTCTCGATGCGAAAACGAAAGACTGGGATTTCGACCTGATCGGAAAACTCGGTCTGCCGAAACGCATTTTCGGAAGGCTTGAAATGCCGGGCGCGACGGTCGGCGAATACAAAGGCGTGAAAGTGATTCTGCCGGCGATGCACGACACGGGAAGCGCGTATCTTGCGGTTCCCGCGCGCGACTCCGGCGCAGTCTACCTTTCGAGCGGCACATGGTCGCTCCTTGGCGTGGAGATGCAGGAGCCGGTGCTTTCCCGCGAGGCGATGGCGGCGAACTTCACCAACGAAGGCGGCGCCTGGGGACGCTACCGCTTCCTCAAAAACATAATGGGGCTGTGGATGATACAATCCATCCGCCGCGAACTCAACGGAGTGAACTACGTGGACGGCAAGGCCGCAGACGCGACAGAGGCTGCGCTTGCGTGTTTGAAGGACCGCGTCCCCGGGCATGAATATTCGTTCCCGGAACTTTCCGCGCTTGCGCGCAACGCGCAAGGCGGCTGTGTAGTGGATGTGAACGACGCCAGGTTCCTGAATCCGCAGTCGATGGCCGGAGAGGTCGCCGCGGCGGTGCGCGAAAGCGGCAACCCTCCCCCGGAAACGGTCGGGGAACTGATGAAAACCGTGTATCTTTCCCTTGCGGACTGCTATCGCAGGGCGATAGACGGGCTTTCCTCGATCACCGGAAGGAAATACACTTCGATAAACATCGTAGGCGGCGGATGCCGCGATGCGTATCTGAACGAACTTACTGCGGCGGCGACGGGGCTTGAAGTTTCGGCCGGACCGGTCGAAGGCACGGCAATCGGGAACTTGATTGTCCAGATGATCGCCTCAGGCGAATTTTCCGGCCTTGAGGAAGCGCGCGCCGCGATTGAAAAATGACAGCGCAGGGGAAACGCGAATCCGCCGCGGATGCGTTCATATTCGACATGGACGGTGTATTGTGCGATACGATACCGTTCCATGTCGATGCATGGCACGCATTCGCGCGCTCGATCGGGAAAGATTTCGCCGACAGCGACATCCTGTCGTGGATGGGTGCGGACAACAGGCACTATCTTGCGCATCTCATAGGCCGCGAACCTACGGCGGAAGAGGTCGCGGACTGCATTTCCCGCAAGGAGGCGATGTTCCGCGAGGCGGCGCGCGGGCGTCTGGCTCCGCCGTGCGGTCTTGTGGAGTTCCTCTCCCTGCTCGAATCGCGCGGAGCGCGCTGCGCTGTCGCGACGGGCGGCCCGCCGGACAACGTGAGTTTCATACTGGGAACGCTCGGCATAGAACGCTTTTTCCGCACGGTCGTGGACTCCTCAATGATCGCGCGTTGCAAACCGGCGCCGGACTGCTTTCTTGAAGCAGCGCGCAGACTCGGCGCCAGTCCGGATGAATGCACGGTTTTCGAAGACGCGGTGAACGGGATCAAAGCTGCCGGCGCAGCCGGTATGCGATCCGTGGCGGTGACCGGCACAAACACGCGCGAAACGCTTGCGGACGCAGGCGCCGACGCCGTAATCGACTCGTTCAAAGAAGCGGCGGACGTCTGCTTCCCGCGGCATCGCCGCGCATGACGTCCGCATCTCCCGTCCCCGGCTTTTGAGACAGCCGTGGATTCATGTCCCGGTCTTGCCGGGGTTCTCCTGTCAGTCGAGCCCCTCTACGAGGAACTGGAGGCGGTACTCGCCCTTCCCGGCCATAAATTCGCCGTGGGGACGGGCGCCCCAGCTGTTGTCGCCGCCGACGCCCATCTGGAAGACGTCGATGTTGACGGTGATTTCGCCTTCATCCTTCAAATCCCACTGGTGCTTCGCCTTTTCAAGCGACTCTTGCGAATAAGGCCAGGCGTTGAACCCGACAGGCGCATTGAGCGCC
>CACYEO010000111.1 GCA_902773475.1 uncultured bacterium
AGCGCCCTGCCGGCTAAAACGCTCAACGACTCAAACCCCTATAAGGGAGCAGGACGCCAGACGCGGGACGGGAGGTCTGTTCAGCGGTTCGCGGCGGGAAAGTCCTTTGCCGTCGCAATGGCCTTTTCAAGCTGCGAATCCACGCCGCGCGCCCATTCGGCTGGCGTGTCGTCCACGGGAACGTCGGGCTGCGCGCCGCGGTTTTCCATCGGAACGCCTTCCTCGGTGAACCAGATTCCGTTGGGAATGCGGAATTCGCCCAGATCGAGAAGCGGCATGTTTTCGGTGGCGAGGACTTCTCCCGCTGTCGCGCGGCCAACGACAACGGCGCGGGAGAAGGTTTTCATCGCGTGCACGAACATTTCGGCGTTCGACCCGACAATCTCGTCGGTGACCAGAACGATTTTCCCGGGGAACTGCACGCGGCGCATGTGGTCGTGTATGTAGCCGTGCCTGCCGCGCGACCAGTCCGTCCATCCGTGCCTGGGCATCATTAGGCACGACGCCGCGAGATCGGCTCTGTTGCCGCCGGTGTTGCCGCGCATGTCGAGTATGATTCCCTCGCGGCCCCGTCCGTGCCTGAACAGATCGTTCCTGAAATTGTCGAAGCCTTCCGCATCCATCGAATCGAAATGGATGTAGCTCCACCTGCCCTGCGTGGCCTTTTCGACCTTTGTCCGGTTTCCCTGCACAGACGCGATTTTCCTGCGGTTCCGCCTTCCGCGTGGAACGGGATTGGCGACGGACCACTCCTTTTTGGAAACATCGGTCTTCC
The DNA here is from genome assembly GCA_902773475.1 of uncultured bacterium. GTDB lineage: Bacteria > Verrucomicrobiota > Kiritimatiellia > RFP12 > UBA1067 > CADCBS01. The sequence goes on from CACYEO010000111.1 coordinate 776, forward strand.
TGAACTCTATGTGCGACGCGTCGATTTCACCCATCGCCATGTTCAATATCCAATGGAACTCGTTCCACGTGGCCGCATGGCGCGCCGCGTCTTTCCAGCGCAGCATCCGTTTCATGTCCACGAGTCTGTGGCGCCCGCCGAGAAAACGCGAATAAAGACGGGAGACGGCGATTTTGAAGCCGAGTTCGAAATAATCGTCCAGCGGGGTGTCGACAACCGCCTTGAAATAGGGGAGGAGGCGCTTTTTCCCTTTCACAAGCGTCTCGAGAATTTTCTTTTCGTCGTCGCGCTTCACCGCCGACGCGCATCCTGTCGAAAGTCTGCGCCGCATGTCGACCTTGAAAAGCGTCTTCCCGCATTCGCCCCATTCGCCTCTGAACACGAGAGTCCCCGAATCTGCGCTCCACGCGGGCTCCCCGTCCCAGCCGAAATGATCCGAAACGTTCACCGCGCTCCGCCTTCCTTCCATCCCCGCCCGCACGTCCACGACCCAGACGTCCACGTTCCTGTCCCTGTCGCCTGCGGCTATTGCAATGTACCGCCCGTCCGGACTCCACGCATACTCGCAGCTCCAGTACGTGCCCGGCGGCGTAAGTTCGCAAAGTTTCCGTTCGCCGGATGCGGGCATCGCCATCAACCTGCCCTCGAATTCCGTCCACGAAAGGATGCTTCCGTCCGGCGACAGTTTCAGCCTCTGGTAGAAATCCCTTCCGGAAACGAGCCGCTCCTCGTGAACGGCGCCCGCCTTGTGCCAGGGCTTCGAGGAATCTTTTCTGCGCATCCGCCATATTTCCGATCTGTCGCCGAAGTCGCGCACATAATAGATCGACGCGCCGTCCGGCGAAAGCGCGATGTCGCGCTCGTGCGATTCCGCGCGCCCTCTCAGCAGGACCGGGGCGTTCGTCCCGTTCCCCGGCTCCACCGCCCAGAGATCTCCGCCCGTCGTGAATATCGCGTCCTTTCCGTCCGGCGTGACGGCAACGGAACCGTCGCCGTCGCAATTCCACACCTTGCCGTTCTTCTTTTTTCCCCATGAGACCGGATCGAAGAAACGGCGGCGGACGCGGGCAGGGCGCTTCCACGAAGTTTCCGGGTGGAATACAAGCATTCTTTCGCGGACCGCGCCGCCTTCGGCATCCGCGATCCACAGATCGACTCCGCGCCGGAACAGAAGCCGTCTGCCGTCTGCCGAAGCGCTCAACGCCGTTACCGGATATTCGCCGCCCTGGACGAGAATCCTTTCGGCGCCCGTCGCGATATCGACGCGCACGATGTCGCGCGTCCCTTTGGAGTTCGCCTTTATGTACGCCGCCGCGCCGTCCCCCAGCCACACCGGCATGCGCGAATCGCCGCCGCCTTTGGACAGCCGCGAAAACGATTTCCCCGCGGAATCGTAAAGCCATATTTCGCCCGAGCGCGAAGATTCCGTGCCGAAACGCGCGCGGAAGAAATTGTCGCCGCGGAAACGGAAAAGCGCCCGTCCGCCGTCCCTTGAAACGGAAACGTCATGCGCCATCGCCTCGCCCATGATCTTGCGGAACGCGCCGTCGGGGAAAGGCGGATGGAACGAAGCGGAGACTTTTGCGGTTCCGCCCGTCGCGGGAGCGGTCCAGTTCTCGCCGGCCCAGACGAAAAACACGCTCCCGCCGTCAGCCGAAATCGCCGGGTTTGCGGCCGCGTATATCCGCGTCCAGTCCGTTTCGGCAGATCCGGCGCGGACGGCGAGGAGCGCGGAGGCCGCGACTGCGGCGGCGCACGCCGCGAACCGTCCGGAGAACCGGAACAGGAAAATTCCACATGGCAGCGCGTTTTTCATGCTCCGGCCTCCTTTCGCGCGAAAATCAATCCGGCATGCGGTCTTCCGCCATGCGCAGGAGTTCGCGGTTCTTGTCCGCGAGCTGCGGCTTTTTGCGGAATGACGCCGCAAGCGCGGTTTCGAGGCTTTCGTCCGAAAGTCCCGAAACCTTGTACTTGCGCAGCGCGGCAAGCATCATAGTGTTGGCGGCTTTCGGCACGCCGAACTCCTCGGCCATGCGGATCGCCGGTATGCGGAGAAGTTTCACGCCGTCCGGCGGGGGAGGGACGTCTCCGGCGGATTCGTCGAGCATGATCGTCCCGCCGGGATTCACATCGCCGGCGAAACGTTCGTATGACGGCCTGTTCATGCACACGAGAACGTCGGGATGCTCGACTGCGGGCGACCCTATGGGCGTCCCGGAAACCACCACCGAGCATGACGCGCTGCCGCCGCGCTGTTCAGGCCCGTAGGACGGGAACCACAGCGAATGGCGGCGTTCGAGGCGTGCGGCTTCGGCAACGCATATCCCGAGCGACAGGATTCCCTGCCCGCCGTATCCGGCGAACTTGAAGCGGCGCTCCGGCACGGAAGGATCGTTTTCCGCGGCGGGGGCTTCCGAGCCCGCCGGGGCGGCGAAAAGCTCCGCGCACGAAGCCGCGCGCGGGACGGGCTTGACGGCGAGGAGCGGGCTTTGCTCCGGCGCCTCCGCAGCCGCTCCGGCGTCCTGCGTCCTGTCGCGGAAGACGGAAAGCGGAAATTCGCGTTCCATCTCGTTTTTGCAGAACTCCGCCGCGCGCAGCGGGTCGAGGCCGAAATTCGTGGGGCAGGGGGCGAGTATTTCGAGAAGAGCGTATCCTTTGCGGTCGCGCTGGATCTCGAACACCTTGCGTATCGCGCGCTTGGCCTGCATTATCCGCGCGGTGTCCGCCACGGAAACGCGCGCGATGTAGACCGGCGCCTTGAGCTGGTTGAACACTTCGCACACGTGGAGCGGGTGTCCGGTCAGCTCCGGATCGCGTCCGAACGGCGTGGTCGTGGTGCGCTCGCCCTCGAGCGTGGTGGGCGCCATCTGCCCGCCCGTCATTCCGTAGAGGGAATTGTTTATGAAAATGCAGCCGAATTTCTCGCCGCGCGACGCGGCCTGGAACGCGTTGTTGAAGCCGATTGCGCCGAGATCGCCGTCGCCCTGGTAGGCTATGGTCACGGCGTCGGGGCGCGCGCGCGCCGCCCCCGTCGCGGCCGCGGAAGCGCGTCCGTGCGCGGCGGATATGTGCGCGGCGTCCCAATAGTAGTAGGTAAACACGCCGCAGCCCACGGGATCCACGAATATCGTCCTGTCCTGCAGTCCGAGTTCCGCACACGCCTCCGCGACGAGTTTGTTGACTATGCCGTGTCCGCATCCGGCGCAGTAGTGCGTAGAACGCGCGTGCTCCTTCCCGCAGCGCGGGAATTCGGCATACATTCCTTTTTGCTCTATGGTATTCATGCAATTCCTTTCAAATCCGCACCCAGCGGAGCGCAGTCCGCAGGGCTGCGCCGTTCAGCATCCGCGCGCAAGTTCCGCCGCAAACGCCACAGCGTCGTCCACGGCCACGACTTCGCCGCCCATGCGGCTGACCGTCTTCACCGAGGCCGCCTCCGCGCCGAGACCCTCGCGCGCGAGATTCAGCCGCACGTCGTCGGCGAACTGCCCCGCGTCGAGTTCGATCGTCATCACCTTGCGGCCTCTGGCGGCTTCCGCAAGCGCTTTCGACGGGAACGGGCTCAGCGTGACCGGACGGAACACGCCGGCTTTCACGCCGCGCGCGCGCAGCGCGGCCGCGGCGGTGCGCGCTATCCTGGCGGAAATGCCGTATCCCGCCATCAGGATTTCGGCGTCGTCCGCCAGGAACGTCTCCGCGCGGGCTTCGCACTGCCACGAGGCATATTTCGCCTGGAGGCGTTCGTTGAACTTTTCCTGCGCGGCGGCATCGAGGAATATGGATTTTACGAGATTCCCCCGCGTGGCCGGCACGCCCTGGGCCGCCCATTCCGAAAAGTCCGGACGCGCGTCTTCGCGTTCCGGCAGCACGAGCGTTTCCATCATCTGCCCCTGCAGGCCGTCCACGAGCACCACGGCGGGATTGCGGTATTTCGCCGCCATGCGGAATGCGTGCGCGGTAAGGTCGCACATTTCCTGCACCGAGGCGGGGGCGACCGTGAAAGTGGAGTAGTTGCCGTGCCCGCCGCCCTTCACGGCGGGGGTGTAGTCGCCCTGTTCGGGGTAGACGTTGCCGAGTCCGGGTCCGGCGCGCATCACATCGACCACTACGGCGGGAAGTTCCGCCCCGGCGAGATACGAAAGCCCCTCCTGCATCAGCGAAAAGCCCGGGCCGGAGGTGGCCGTCATGCAGAGTTTGCCCGCCCCGGCCGCGCCGAACATCATGTTGACGGAAGCGGTTTCGCACTCCGCCTGGACGAAAGTCCTGCCGAGCATCGGGAACCACTTGGCCGCGCCGTGCGCGATTTCGCTCGCCGGCGTGATCGGATAGCCGAAATAGAGATCGCATCCGGCGTACAGCGCGCCGATGACAACTGCTTCGTTGCCCTTTATGAATTTAGTCATGGCGCCCCTCTCAATCCTTCTCGACGCGGATCGCGTAAGGTTCCGGGCAGTTGTAGAAGCACATTCCGCAGCCCACGCATCCTTCGCCCTTGTATCCTGCCGGCTTCACGCCTGCGCGGTTGAACGAAGTCTCCATTTCAAGACACTTCCGCGGACAGGCGGCGACGCATCTGCCGCATCCTTTGCAAAGATCCCTGTCGAAGACCGGACGCGGCCCCGACCGATTTGTATTTTCCGAAGACATATCCTTCCCTTTCAAGGGCGGAGAGTTTACCACGCCCCCCCCTTCCGTTCAAGCGGGCGCAAAGACGCAGTCCGCTGTCAGGCGCATCTGCATTTTTCACCCGTGCGGTTTGAGATTGGAAACAACCGGAACAACTGGGAAAAACAACTTTGAGCGCGTCGCGCGAACTGCGAAGCGTATCCACCGGCCTAAGGTCGCCGCCGAAGGCAGTCGCCAGAGCGGTGCCGCAAGGCTCCGCGCCCGCACGCCAAAGGAATGTTGTTTCGAACAGTTGTTTCCTGTCATCAAAAAGCCATGCGGTGAATTACGCGGATGCGCCCTCCGATGTCTGCCGGGCGATCCGCGACCGCCGCGCCGGCTACACGGAAATTATGGTATAATACTTGCATTCTCTCATGTGCATGCTGGACGAGATACGCGCGAAGCGGGACGAGATATACGCTATCGCGAGGAGGCACAAGGCCGAAAAGCTTTGGGTCTTC
>CACYEO010000112.1 GCA_902773475.1 uncultured bacterium
AACGCATTAAAAGCCGATTCTTCCCCTTTGGGGCCCCTGAATCGTTTTTAATGCGTTGGAAACGTCTCAGCAACCAACAACCAGCAGTTCAGCGTTCAGTGGGAAGAGACCGAAAACCTCCTCTCTACTGGCTGTTGCGCTGCTGGCTGCTGGAGCACTTCCAACGCATCAAAAATTCGTTCTACCTCGCGTCAGCGGAGAGAAGGAATTTTTGATGCGTTGGCCGTACGCGCGCCGGCCGCCGCCCCCAGATTGACATGCAGGCGCGGAGATTTGCTAAACTTCCCGCCATGGAGACAACAGACCGCCAGACAATGGAAACCGACATCGCCGTGGCAGGCTTCGGGCCTGCGGCGGCGGGCTTTCTCGCGACTCTCGCGCCGGAGCTCGCGAAAACGAAAGAAGACGGCACGCCGCTTCTGCAGTCGTCCGCCATGCCGGGAATGCCGCTGCAGGTGCTTTGCTACGAGCGCGCCGACGACACGGGCTTCGGCGTTTCCGGCATAGTGACGCGCGCGGAATCGATCAGGAAATCGTTCCCGGATCTCGACCTCGCGAAGGAAATACCCAATTCCGTCGAGGTGAAAAAAGAGAAGCTCGCGTATCTTTTCGACCACCTGGGATGTTCGCGTCGGACGTCCGGCACGAAGTTCATGGACGCATGTTTCCGCATGGGCGGGCTTTTCATGCGCCGCGGGCCTTCCGCGCGCGAACTGCCGTTCATCCCGCGCTTCATGGAAAAACGCCCCGGGCTGGTTTTGAACATGGGCGCTTTCATGGGCTGGTGCGCGGAGAGGCTGATGGCCTCCGGCACGGTTCAGATATGGCCGGGGCAGCCTGTCGCCGGGCCGATTTTCGAAGACGAAAGGGTCGCTGGAATAAGACTCGCCGACCAGGGCGTGGACAAGGAAGGAAACCCCGTCGAAGGGATGTTCATGCCGGGCATGGACGTCAAAGCCGCGCTTACCGTTGTCGCGGACGGACCCGTCGGAGCCGTCGGGCGCGCGATAGAGGCGCGTTTCGGCCTGCCGCCCGGATGCGTCCGCCACGACTGGGCCGTCGGGATGAAGGCCGTGGTGCAGCTGCCTGAATCGTGTACGCTCGAGCCGGGAACTGTCTTGCACACGCTTGGATTCCCCGAGCCGGAGATATTCGGCTTCTTCTATGTCGGGCCGCGGCGGACGGCGTCGATGGGCATATTCGTCCCTTCGTGGATGGACACTCCGGTGCGCACCTCCTACAGATACCTCCAGCACTGGATGATGCACCCGTACATCTGGCGCCACATCGAAGGCGGCACCCTGCTGTCCTGGGGCGCAAAGTCCCTCCAGGAGTCCGGACTGGACGGAGAACCTTTCCTCGCGGGCGACGGCTACGCGCGCATCGGCGAAGGTTCCGGATCGACGAACTGTCTTACGAATTCCGGCGTGGACGAAGCGTGGGAGACCGGCGTGATGCTCGCGAAAGCGGTGATTTCGCTCGCCAAGGCCGGCAAGCCGTTCACGAAGGAAAACCTCGAAGAGGAATACGTAAAGCCGCGAAACGCCTCGGCGCTGCGCAAAAACCTCGAAAAAGCCCGCAACGCGCGCCGCGGATTCAACAAATCCTTCTTCCGCGGCATGATCGGCGAGGGACTCTGCGGCTACACGGGCGGCAGGCTCCACTTGAACACCGGATCGAAGCCGCCGGCGGCGCGCATACCGAAGCTCGAAAAGGCGGTATTCCACAGAGTGCGCGACGAAAAGGCGCTCGCCGCCGCGATCGACGAGGCGAAAAAGGCGCGCCGCCCGCTGCACGACGCGGTGATGGACGCCGAAGGATGGCCGCAGATTCCGTTCGACGGCAAGCTTCTGATGTCGCACCAGGACGTGCTTCTCAAAGGCGGAAAGGTGCAGGCCGCGGCGGGATTCGCCGACCACGTGCGCTTCCGCGATCCCGCGGTCTGCGCTTCCTGCACGGAGCGCACATGCATCGAAATGTGCTCCGCGCAGGCGCTCATGCCGCCGGAGAATCCGCAGGATCCGCCGGCGTTCGACCGCGAAAAATGCGTACACTGCGGCGCGTGCATCTGGAACTGCTCCCGCTCCATGCCGGACGATCCGGAGAAGTCGAACATGGATTTCCGCGCCGGCTCCGGCGGTCTCCACTCCAACGAGAACTGAGGAGCCCCCCGCAATGCGATTCCTCTTCGCAATTCCCCTTGCGGCCGCGTTCATCGCGTGCGGATGCGCTTCGGCGAAGCGCACGTCCATCGACTACGTGGACGACGACGGACGGCGCGCCACCGTCGAATTCGCGTACGGCGACGGCGACACCGTGAAAACGCGTTTCAAGAACGCGCGCGGGGAAGAACAGGATTTCGTCTCGGACAAGCGCATCAGCGTGACGCTTTCGACCGGCGAATCGTTCTCCGCGCACCAGACGATGAGCGAAGTCGGCACCATGTACGTCTCGCGCGACAGCGAATGGATGTGCGTCTCGCTGGGGCTTTTCTGCTACATTTCGCGCATGCTCCCGGACAAAAGCGGACACGCGATGTATTTCGCCGGGCAGGCCGTGGAAGGAGCGCGCGAAAAGTCCTCGCGCGAAGGCTCGCATTTCCACTGGGGCGACGGCTCCGGAACCTCTAACGCCCCGCGCCGGAACGGCGCGCTGGAAAAGCCCGGCCGCGCCGGAACGCGACATTGAAATGAATCCGCTCGACAACATACGCATAGTGCTGGTTGGAACGCTGTACTCGGGCAATGTAGGCTCGTGCTGCCGCGCCATGGCGAACATGGGGATTTCGAAACTGCGCCTCGCCGCGCCGGACATACAGGATCCCGACTTCCGCGAAGCGGTGAAACTCGCCGTGCACGCGACGGACATACTCGACGCGCGCGAAACGTTTACAACGTTCGAAGAGGCCGTCGCGGACTGCGTGGCCGTCGCCGGGACGACCGCCCGCGGCGGACTTTACAGGCAGCATGTGAAGACGCCGCGCGAAACCGCGCCTGAACTCCTGGAACTGGCCGCGCAAGGCCCGGTGGCGATAGTCTTCGGCAGGGAGGACAAAGGACTCCTCAACGAGGAAGTCGCGCAATGCACGCACCTTGTCCGCATCCCGGTGGCGGAAGGCTACACTTCCATAAACCTTTCGCAGGCCGTGATGATAACCGCGTACGAACTTTTCGCGGCGTCGGGCGTCTACGTTCCGCCGCACGAAAAGGCGCCTCTCGCGCCGCAGGGCCAGAAAGAGCAGATGTACGCGCAGTGGCGCGACATGCTCCAGACGATCGGCTTCATGGACGACAAGCAGTCCGACCACATGATGCAGGGCATCCACCGGGTGTTTTCGCGCGGCGTCCGCACGCGCGACGACGCGGCGATAATGCTAGGCGTGGCGCGCCAGGCGCGCTGGGCGGCGGCAAACCTGCCCGCCGCGCCGCGGGAATCCTGAACTATTTCTCGGGAACGGACTGGATCCCGGCGCAAAGCTCCCGGCTCTCGCCCGGCTTTATCTCCACCGCGTCTTCGCGGAAGAGCGTAGCCGGCTCCACGCACACGAAACTCTTCCAGTCGTCCGGCGCGAGATTCTCGAACCGGCCTTCTTCGACCGGGCCGGGATTCCACACTACGAGTTTCCCGTTGCCGCGCGACACCACGGCTATCGCCCGGCGCAGGCCGGGATCTATCAAAGCAAATTCGTTCTTGGACGGTTTGAACACATGGTTCACGTCTTCCGTCACGGCCAGATCGCCGGTCTGGACGTGCTCCGACATGTCGCGCGCGTCCACGTAGTCGCATCCGGCCACCCCGCGGACGGTCGTCGCATCGCGGTCTTTCACCAGAAAATACGGATGCAGGCCTTCGGTGATCTTGAACGGCGCGTCCCCGGTGTTCGTGGTTTTCAGCGACAGGTTCAATTTCATCGTCACGGAAATCCTGAACTCCAGATCGAAACCGTGCGGCCAGATGCGGCGGGTGGCTTCGCTGTCGCGCAGCCCCAGGACGAGCGCCGACTCGTCTTCGCTGTATTCGCTGGATCTGACGTTCCACACGCTCGTCCGCGCGAAACCGTGGGCTTTCGAACCCGGCTCTCCGCAGGCCCCGAACCACGGCCAGCAGACGGGGATGCCGCCGCGTATCGCCGTTCCGGGGCGGTAGTCGGTCAGTTTCGACATGAACAGCACCGGCAGGTTCCCGGTGGGCCTGTACGCGAGCGTGTGCGCGCCGTAAAGCGAAATTTCGGCAGTCCCGTATTTGTTCGCGAGCGCCACGAACGGATGCCCGGTCGGCGACGGGCGGAATACTATCCGGCCCGGCGCTCCGTAGCGTCTGTTCAGTTCTTCAACGTCGGCGTTGACAGGGACTTCTGGAATTCCGGACATGGCGCGTTCCTCCCCGGGCGGTTCAGTTTGCGGACGCCGGCTGCGCAGGCGCGGGTTGCGCCGGCGGGGTCTGCGGCTGCGCAGGCTCCTGCCCGCACGATTCTTCTTCCGGATTGCAAACCTGCCGCAAGGGGCAGGCGGGCTTTCCGGGCGTTTCGCGCACGAAACAGTTCCTCTTCAGGCGGCAGGGCAGGATGGAATCCGCGGCTCCGGTGGACCACACGTACCAGAGCGCGCCGGCGATTGCCGCAAGCAGGACAAGGATCTTCGCCGTCTTCGCGTATTTCGGCGCATACGGGTCGACCGCGCATTTTGCCGACGGCGGAACCGCGAGTTCGCGCGTGAAAACGCGCGAAAGGCGCATCGGGAAGCGCAGCGGCCTGTTCACCGCCCATCCGCACGCGTTGAGAATCGCGCCAATGTCGCGCTTGCGCAGTTTAAGCCACGCTATCAGAACGCTCGGCAGCGACACCGCAAGGACCACGCACGCCACGGCGGCGGCGGCCTTCCACCACGGCATTCCGGCGAAGAATCCGGCGATGCCGGCGAAAGCCGCGCCAAGCATGCCCACCCCGATGCCGATCGCCGCCACGCTTGAAGCCATCGCCGCGCCGCCGGCCCCTCCGTCGGAGGCGGCGGGCTTTTTGCCGGCCGACGCCTTCTGCGCGGTCTCGGCGGCAAGCGCATCGGCCTTGGCCAGCGCTTCGCTTTCGCGCGCCGCGAGGATCTTGTTGACCTGCCCGGAAACCATCTCGCCTATCTTGCGCCAGGGCGACCAGAAGGCCTCGCGCAGCGAAACCTGCGCGTCCGCTATCTGTATGACTGTCGCGTCCCAGTCTTTACCGTCGCGATCGTAGAACACGCCGTTGCGCCCCGTCCAGAGCGTCGCGGCGAAGCCCGCCGTCACGGCCGCGCATATCGTGCGCTCTTTCACATCGCCCGAAGGCCGCGTCAGCTTCAGATAGAGGATGTGGCAGCCGGACTTCGCCGCCTGCGCGGAATGCGCGGCGGGATTGTCCACATGGAAGCACAGCGAGCAGGCGCGCGAATCGATGTAAAGCGTACCGGTCTGGTAGATTGCAACGCGGTCGGGCCTGTAAAGGCTGGACTGGTTCACGAAGTTGCCGAGGAATTCCGCAAAATTCGAAACGTAGCGCACGGCCCGCTCTGCGTCGATTATCCCGTCGTATTCGGCGGCGAACCCCGCATCCTTGGCGACGAGCTCTTCAAGCGCGGAGCGCGAACCGTCCTTGAGCATCGCGCGGAGCGCGTCTTCCGGGATTCCGGCGACGGCGCCGCCCGCTTCCGACGCGCGCCATGCGGCCTTCGGCGCAAGGGCCGCCTTTATCTGCGCCCACTGTTCGGCGGAAATCGAATCGGCGGCGTCCAGCCCGAGCGCCGGCGCGGCGCAGTCGCGGGCGAACGCGGCCATTGTCTCCGCCCACCACGGGTTCACGCCTTCGGCAAGCGGAAGCTCCGCCCCGGGAGCGACGGACGCGAGCGGGAACGCCGCGAGTTCCTCCGGCACGGACGACAGATCGCGCCCGGCGAGCGAAGCGATTCCGCCGGCGTCTCCGTTCAGGGATTCCGCGTAGCGCGGATCGAACTGCGACATCCTGCAGCGGTTGAAGAAATCGTCGATCTTGGCGGCGGCGGCGCCGTACGCGGCCGCTGCGGCGTCGCTCGGGCCGCCGGCAGGCTTGGCGTCCAGCCACGCAATGCGCGCCTCCGCGTCTGCGTAGAACGCGTCGATCTTCGCCTTGTCGATTCCGTCCTCGCCGGAACGGTCGGCAAGCGTCCCTTCAGAAGCGGCGACGGCAGCGAAAGCCGCTTCCGCCTTCTTGTCGCCGGCGCACGACTTTGCCGTTATCACGCCGTCTCCGTTGAACGCGGTCGCGGCGAAAGCGTTCTCCGCGGCGGTCACGTCCGCAAGAGCGACTTCGCCCTGCGCGGAGGCGCCGGAAGCCTCGGCTATCAGTTTGAACTCGGCGGCGAGTTTCCCGCCTTCGGGAGTGGATTCGTCGATGTCGCCGATGGAAATCGAATCCGCCCCGGCCTTCGAGAACAAAACGTCGAAAGACTTTATGCGGGGCCGGAGCCACTCTACCGCGCCGAGAACTTCGGGCGCGCGGATGCGTCCGTCGCCGTCCGTGTCCAGCAGCTGCAGCGTGCGCGCGTCAAAACGCAGTCCGGTCACGGGCGCCGCGAGGGCGGTCCAGAATTTCTGGTCGAGGAAGGGGAGGTTCGCCACGTCGTCGCCGGTTTCGATTTTAACCTGGACGAGTTTGGCGGATTTGAAGAAAGACCACTTGTGCTGTTTTTTCATGCGCGTATTTTAGCAAATACCGCGCGCGGCGGCGAGTGCGCGCCGGGCGCATCTGCGTTTTTCACCCATGCGGTTTGAGATTGGAAACAACCGGAACAACTGGAAAAAACAAC
>CACYEO010000113.1 GCA_902773475.1 uncultured bacterium
GAGCCGTTCCCCGTGATCCACTGGGAAGACGGCACGCAGTCGCTTGTGGACGAAAACGATCTGCCGCTGACGCTGCCGGAACTCGACGACTACAAGCCGGCCGGAACCGGCGAGCCGCCGCTTTCAAAGGCGACGGACTGGGTGAACGTGGTTGATCCGGCCACCGGCCGCAAGGGAAAGCGCGAAACCAACACGATGCCGCAGTGGGCCGGATCGTGCTGGTACTATCTGCGCTATGTCGATCCGCACAATTCCAAGGCGTTCGCATCGCAGGAACTTCTCAAAGCGTGGCTGCCGGTGGACCTTTACGTGGGCGGGGCGGAACACGCCGTCCTCCACCTCCTCTACGCCCGCTTCTGGCACAAGGTGCTTTTCGACCTCGGTCTCGTGCCCACGCCGGAACCGTTCAAGCGGCTTGTGAACCAGGGTATGATCCTCGGCATGGCGTACCGCACAAAGCGCGGCGTGCTCGTTCCGATGGACAAGATCGAGTGGCGCGACGGCAAGCCGTGGGGCGCGGAGGACGGCGGCGAAATGGAGCCGCTCTCGGAATCGCCCGCCAAAATGTCGAAATCGCTCAAGAACGTGGTCAATCCCGACGATGTCGTGCGCGAATACGGCGCCGACGCGCTGCGCCTCTATGAAATGTTCATGGGGCCGCTTCAGGCGGTGAAGCCGTGGAGCACGCGCGGGGTCGAAGGCGTGTCGCGCTTCCTCAAGCGCGTCTTCCGCATGTACGACACCCAGCCCGTCGCGGACCGCGCCCTCACGCGCGACGAGTCCCGCATCCTCAACGCAACCGTGAAGAAAACCACCGAAGATCTCGAATCGCTCTCGTTCAACACCGCGATTTCGCAGATGATGGTCTTTGTGAACGCGTTCTCCGGCGAAGGAAGGGATCTTCCGCGCGAAGCCGCCGAAAAGTTCATTCTGTGCCTGGCCCCGTTCGCGCCGCACCTCGGCGAAGAACTCTGGAGCCGCACCGGGCATTCCGGCAGCGTGGCCTGGGAACCCTGGCCGGAATACGACGAATCCGCTCTCGCGGCGGACACGGTCGAAATCGCCGTCCAGGTCCTCGGCAAACTGCGCGGGCGCGTCACAGTCCCCGCCGGCGCCGATGCGGCCGCGCTCGAAGCCGCCGCGAAGGCTGAACCGTCCGTCGCGAAATTCCTCGAAGGCCGGACGATCGTGAAAACGATAGCCGTTCCCGGACGCCTCGTCAACTTTGTAGTAAAATGAAATGGCGCCGCATCTGAAACACGTTCTCTCCGCCGCCGCCGTTCTGGCGCTCGTCTCCGCCTGCTCCACGATCGAACGGGCGCGCAGGATACAGGAAGCGTCGGTCCGCGACGGCAGCACGAATGCGGCGGCGGTCGTCTCGCGGCCTGTCGGCGGCGTGCCCCCGCCGTTCCTGGACACCGGGCGCGGGGCGCCTGCGGACTATGTTTCGTATGCGCTTTCGAACCGCCCTGACGTCGTCGCCGCGCAGCTGTCCGCGGATTCCGCGCTGATTGCGGTGGATGTCGCCGGGTCCGGACGCTGGCCGCAGATTTCCGGGCGGACCGGATATTCGCGCTCCACGGGCAACCGCAAGCCCGGCGGAGACTGGCGCACGGAAGGCGTGTGGGCGGGATCCGTCGATCTGGATCTGATGATCTGCGACTTCGGCAAAATCTCCGCGCAGGAGCGCGCCGCAGTCGAAAACTGGCTCGCCGCCGCGGAGGATTGCGCCGATGCGAAACTCGCCGCCGCGTTCGACGTGCGTTCGTGCTATTTCGACTGGCTCCGCGCGGAGGCGATGGTCGCCGTGGCGCAGACGAACGAAATGCAGTACGCCGAACACCTGCGCCAGGCGCTCGGGCGCTTCGAAGTCGGCGACGTGCGCAAGCTCGACGTCACGCAGGCCAGGCTCAACCACTCCAACGCCGGACTCGCCCTTCTGACCGCCTCGAACGCCGTCTCCTCCGCCTCCGCGAAACTCATGAAGTCGATGGGCGTTTCCGCGGCGTTCGTCCCGGCATCCGCGGGCATCGGCCTCGACCGCCCTCCTTTCCGCCTGCCTGCCACGGATATGGACGCGCGCGCCGCGCTCGACCTTGCCCGCACGAACGCGCCATCGCTCCGCGTAAGACGCGCGCTCGTGCGCGCTGCGTCCGCCCGTGTCGATTATGCGGTGGCAGATCTCTTCCCGACGATTTCGGTCGGCACCGGGTTCACGTTCTCCAATCCCGATTTTCCGGCTACGTGGAACTGGTCGTTCGCCGGCAACATCGCGGGTTCGATATTCCAGGGCTTCCGCAAGAAACGCGCAGTGGACGCGGCAGTCGTGGATCTCCTCGCCGCGCGCGCCCTCCTCGCCGACGCCGAACAGTCGCTCGCCGCCGAGATCGCGATTGCCGTCGCGGACCGCGACACCGCCCGCCGCGCCCTCGCCACCGCGCGCCTGATCGTGCGCGAGGCCGCCGAAAACCTCGATGTCGTCACCGAGGAGTACCGGGTGGGCGAGGCGAGTTCGATAGATTTTCTCGACGCCGTCGCGCAGCATACTGCCGCGCTCGGCGACCGCGTAAAGGCGTTTTACGTGGAACAGACGGCCGAAGCGAAGCTCGCCCGTCTTGTCGGTTTGATTCCGCTCGACGTCCCGGCGGAGTCCGGGCAGTCCGCAAAGGAGAAGAAAAGTGAAGATTGAAATTCCGGCGGCGGCAATCCTCCTCGCCGCCCTTACCGCCTGTTCCGGCCCTGACGGGCGCGGGAAGACCGCGTACCGCACCGCGCAGATAACGCGCACGGACATAGTGCGCACTGTGGAGGCGACCGGAACCGTCACGCCGCGCAACTCGCCTTCCGGCATTCCCGTGGGCGCGCAGGTCAACGGCAAGATAATAAAGCTTCTCGCCGACTACAATTCCACCGTCACCAACGGACAGGTGGTGGCTCTCATCGACCCGCTCGTGTACGAAGCCAACCATAAAAGCGCGCTCGCGCGCCTGCATGTGAACCGCGCAAACGTCAGCGTGTGCGAAGCGAACATCCGCTCGCGCGAGGCCGAGCTCGCGCTCGCCGAGAAAACGCAAAAGCGCAAACGCGCGCTCGTGGACAAGAAGCTCGCTCCGCAGGCCGACCTCGACACCGCGGAGGAAACTCTCGCCAAGGCGCGCGCCGCGCTCGATTCGGCCCGGGCCTCGCTTGCAAGCGCCAAGGCTTCCGTGGAGCAGAGCGAGGCGGACGTTTCCCAGGCCGCGGCCAACCTGAAATACTGCACCATAGTCTCGCCCGTGAACGGCGTGGTGATAGACCGCAAGGTCGAAGAAGGACAGACCGTCGTTTCATCGATGAACGCGGTGCCGGTGCTCACCATCGCGGAAGATCTTTCCACGGTGTGGGTCGAAGCCACCGTGCCGGAAGCGGACGTCGGAGGCATCAAAACCGGCCAGACGGTCACATTCACGGCAGACGCCTACCGCCGCAAGTTCACGGGCCGCGTGATCCAGATCCGGCGCGCCGCGACGACCACGAGCAACGTCGTCACGTTCCCCGTGATAATTGAAGCCGAAAACCCCGGTGAAATGCTCTTTCCGGGAATGACCGCCACGCTGTCGATCGAAACCGCGCGCGCCGAGGGCGTGCTCGCCGTGCCTTCCGGAGCGTTCCGGTTCCGCCCGCGCGAAGGCGATCCCGCGGCCGCGCTTGCGGCGGACGCGCCGCGCGGCTCCGTGCTGTGGCTCGCGGGCGCGGACGGCAAGATCGAACCCGTCGCCGTGGAGAAGGGGATAACCGACGATTCCTTCATCGAGGTTTCGTCTCCAGTGCCGCTCGAAGGCCGCGAAGTGGTCGTAGGGTACGAGACATCCGTCTCCGCCAAGGGCTCGGACAAGGTGAATCCTTTCAAGCCGAAGTTCCCTGAACGCAACAAGAACAAAGGCACCGCGCCGGCGCCCAGGGCGAAGTGACTTTCCGCAATGGCGAATCTGATAGAAATACGCGATCTCTTCAAGATATACGACGTCGGCGGCGAGCCGGTGCATGCGCTTGACGGCGTGTCGCTTTCCATATCGAGCGGCGAGTTCGTGGCTATAATGGGATCGTCCGGCTCGGGCAAGTCCACGATGCTGAACATCCTCGGCTGCCTCGACGTGCCCACGCGCGGTTCGTATCTTCTCGACGGCGTCGAGACCGCATCGCGCAGCGCCGCCGAACTCGCGCACATAAGAAACCGCAAACTCGGATTCGTCTTCCAGAACTTCAATCTCCTCCCCCGCACCTCCGCCCTCGAGAACGTGGAGCTCCCCGACCTGTACATGGGGCGCCTTTCCGCGCGCGAGCGCCGCCGCCGCGCGATGGAGCTTCTCGACCGCGTCGGCCTTGGAGGGCGCGAGTCCCACACTCCCGCGCAGCTTTCCGGCGGCCAGCAGCAGCGCGTTGCGATAGCGCGCGCCTTGATGAACGGACCGCCCGTGCTTTTCGCCGACGAGCCGACCGGAAACCTCGACACGAAAAGCTCCATAGAAATAATGAATCTTTTCACGGAGCTTTCCCGCGACGGCATCACCGTGGTGATGGTCACGCACGAAGACGACATAGCCTCGTATGCGCTGCGCCACATCGTGATGCGCGACGGAAAAGTCATGCGCGACGACCGCGGCGAAGGCGGCAGAAAGTCGCAGGAGGACGTCTCCCGCCTTGTGAAGGAGGCGCTCTCGTGAATTTCGGCATGGTATTCCGCGTGGCTCTGCGCGCGATCGCCCGCAACAAAACCCGCTCGATCCTCACCTGCCTGGGAGTGATCGTCGGCATCGCCGCCGTGATAGCGGTGATGGCGATCGGCCAGGGCGCGCAGACGATGATGGTGCAGGAAATATCGGCGATGGGCAACAATCTGCTGATGGTTTTCCCGGAGCGCCGCAGCCATTCGCCCGTGTCCGGCGGCATGGGCCAGGGCCAGACGATGACCGCGGGCGACGCCGAGGCCGTCAAAAAGGAGCTTCCGCATCTCGTGCAGGGCGTCAGCCCGCAGGTGCGCGCGAACGTGCAGATAATGTACGCCTCCAAGAACTGGGCCGGCAACGTGCAGGGCGTGTCGACGGACATCCTTTCCGTCGCGAACTGGAGCGTTTCCGACGGCCGCTTTTTCACGGAGGACGAACAGCGCCGCCGCTCCCGCGTGTGCGTGGTCGGCGCGACGGTCGTCAAGAACCTGTTCCCGGACGGCGGCAGCCCCGTGGGCAAGACGATACGCCTCAAGAACATCACTTTCAAAATCGTGGGCGTGCTCGCCCCGAAGGGCGCCAACAACTGGGGGCAGGATCAGGACGACGTCATAATGGCGCCGTACACTTCCGTCCAGCGCTACGTGCAGCGTTCGAAGTTCAACAACATAAACATGATGAACGTCTCGCTGGTGTCGATGGACGACCTCGACGAGGCCAAGCGCGAGATCACCGCGATTCTCCGCCGCCGCCACCGTCTGGCCGACTGGCAGGACGACGATTTTGAAACGCGCGACACCACGGAGATCATGAACACTATCGGCTCGGTGTCCGGACTGATGACGGTTCTGCTGACGGCGGTCGCCGCGATTTCGCTTCTTGTGGGCGGAATCGGCATAATGAACATAATGCTCGTGTCGGTAACGGAGCGCATAAAGGAGATCGGTTTGCGCATGGCGATCGGCGCCACTCCCGGCGCCATACTCGTCCAGTTCCTGCTTGAAGCCGTTGTGCTTTCCACCGTCGGCGGCGCATTGGGCGTTGCCGTCGGTGTCGCCGGGGCCGAGGCGATCGGCGCGGCGAAGGGCTGGCCGGTGCTCATACAAATCCCCTCCACGGTCGCGGCGTTCCTGTTTTCCTCCGTCGTGGGGATGTTCTTCGGCTTCTACCCGGCATGGCGCGCTTCGCGCCTCAATCCGATAGACTGTCTGCGCTATGAATGAAGAGTCTCCCGAAAACCTTTTCCGCCAGGAAGACCAGGAACAGGAAGAGTCCGCGCGCCCGGCGCGGAAGAAAAGAAGCCCTCTCCCCGCGCTCGCGCTTTCGCTCGCGGCGGGAATTGCCGCCGGGGGGTGGTTCTACGGCGCGGCGCGCGCGTTTCTCGACATCCGTTCCGGCGTGGATTCGACCGGCCGCGAAGGCCGAACCGCCTCGCTGAACCCGCTTTCCCGCAACGCCTACCGCCTCTGGATATCCGTGTCCGGCGTGGACTGCGCGGCAAAAGGAGACTCTCCTGATGAAGATCGCTGAAACTCTGATCGTCCTGGCTGCGGCCGCCGCCGCAACGGCCTTGCGCGCCGGCGACCTTGGCGCAGAACTCGTCTCCGGCAGAATCTGGTCCATGAATGCGCAGGATTTTGTGAAGGCGCACCGGGGCGAAGGATTCCGGTTTCTCACCGCCGCGCGCGATTCCGTCACGTGCCAGCGTCCCGGTTCGGTGAAAATCGCGGGTCTTCCGGCCTATGAAACCCGCGTCTGGTTTTCGCAGCCGGGGACGCGCGCGAAAAACGCCGGTTGCGCCGTCCGGGCCGAAGTTTCCGTCTACAACAGCGGTGACGCCCGCACGCCCATGTACGCCGGCGAACTCGATACCGTGCTCGAGTCCCTCCGCGGCGCGTTTTCTTCCTCCAAACCCAGATGGGACAGGCCCGTCGCCACGGAGAAGGGCGGCTCGTCCGTCCACGTGCAGTCGTTCCGCAGCGCCGCCGCGGACGGCGAAATCGCGTGGGGCGCGGGCGGGGCGCACGGCGGCCGCCGGTCCGTGAACTTCGTGCGACTTTCCCTCGTTCCGCCCGGCACCCCGCGCAGGAATTCGCTCAACAACGCCGCGAAAAGCGCCGCAGCCGTCAGCGCCAACCGCGTCCGCCGCCCGAACGGCGACGTCCTCATAACATCGGTCCCGATGGTCGACCAGGGACAGAAGGGCTATTGCGCCGCGGCCACCGCCGAGCGCGTCCTGCGGTACTACGGGCTGACGGTGGACGAGCACGAACTCGCGCAGATGGCGGGCACGACGGCAGAAGGCGGAACCTCCCAGACCGACATGATCGCGGCCGTCGAGAAGATCGGCCGCGCCTGGCGGCTCGGCAAGAACGAAATCTACCGCACGGGCGCGAAGATCGAGGAACTCGAAAAATTCCTCGCCGTGTACAACCAGATCGCGCGCCGCAACGGCAAGCGCCAGCTGCATCTTGAAAGTTTTGCGCGGGGCTATGCGATTGACGGCGCCGAGCTCCAGCGCGCCTACGACCCCGAAACGCTCAAGGCCGCGAAGATGAAGCAGAGCGCGATGTACCGCAGGTTCGAGCAGGGTGTGAAGGCGCAGATCGACAAGGGCGTTCCGCTTTTCTGGGGCGTGTCGCTCGGGATTTT
Organism: uncultured bacterium; assembly: GCA_902773475.1. Taxonomy (GTDB): domain Bacteria; phylum Verrucomicrobiota; class Kiritimatiellia; order RFP12; family UBA1067; genus CADCBS01. The sequence goes on from CACYEO010000113.1 coordinate 7,359, forward strand.
CCCGGAACCGGACATCCCGCAGGCCGAAGGCGGCCACATGCGCCTGATCATAGGCTACAACGACAAGACGAAGGAAATCATATATTCCGACACCTGGGGCGCGGGGCACGAAGAAAAGCGCATGGCGCGCGACAAGGCGTGGGCGATAACCACCGCGCTCTTCTATCTCAAGCCTCTTCGCTGAACGCGCGGCGCTTCCATCCGCCGCGCGGAAGAGCCGCGCCTTTCCGGATTGCCGTCAAGCGCCGCTTGAACGCGGCGGGGGCGTGTGGTAGAATACGGCCATGCCACAAGAATGGAATATACGCGGCAGAGGCCACTTTTGCGGCATCTGCGGAAAACCTCTCACCGACAAATGCCCCGTAACGAGCGTGCTGCGCGATACGGAGAACGGCTACGAACGCCTCGACTGCCATCCCGAATGCTGGAAGTCCGCCCCGCACGACTGGACTCCCTTTTCAATGTGGGAGGGCGTCTATGCCGCGCCTCCGCCCCCGGACGCGAAAAAAGAGCCGGTGAAGAAAGAGACCGCAGGCGAGCTGCTGCGCCGCCTCGTTTCGCTCGACGATCCCGAAATGCGGAATGTCGTCTACGTTCTTGCCGTGATGCTGGAGCGCTCGAAAATCCTCGTGGAGCGCGATTCCAGGGAACTTCCCGACGGCACGATCAAGCGCATCTACGAAGACCGCAAGAACGGCGATTCGTTCGTCGTGACCGATCCGCGTCTCAGGCTGGACGCGATCGGCGGCGTCCAGCGCCAGGTGGTGGAGCTTCTCGGCGGGACGGACGGTCTGCGCCCCGGAAAGAAGCCGGAGGAAAAGCCGGAGCAGGCCGCGCCGGAGAAAACGGAAGCGCCGGAAAAATGAGCGCGCGCATCGAGTCTGTCCGCAAAGACGTCTTCACCATCCGCAACGGAACGGCTGTTCTTGAAGACCGCGCGATTCCCGCCGATGTCGTGGTGGAAGACGGCAGGATATCCCGGATCGTGCCGGGCCGGCTGCCCGCAGGCGCTTTCGGGGACGCGCCTTCCATAGACGCGGAAGGCTGCCTGGTCACGCCGGGATTCATCGACGTGCACGCGCACAGCGACACATATCTTCTGATAGAGCCGGACGCGCCGTCCAAGATCTCGCAGGGCATAACTACGGAGATAAACGGCAATTGCGGCGGAAGCTGCGCGCCGCGCTTCGGCGAGGCGCGGCTGAGCGGCGACTGGTCGTCGATGACATATCCGCTGCCGGGCGGCGGAACGGCTTCCGGGCCGGGGCCGACATGGAGAAGCCTTGCGGAGTATCGCGAGCTGTTCGACGAGACGCGTCCCGCGATCAATTCCGTGCAGCTCACCGGCCACAACACGCTGCGCGCTTCCGTGATGGGATACGCGCCGCGCCGGGCGGAGCCTGATGAAACCGCCGCCATGTGCAGACTTTTCGAGAAGTGCATAGACGAAGGTTCGAGCGGACTTTCTACGGGTCTCGTCTACCAGCCGGGCAAATGGTGCGGACGGGAGGAGCTCGCAAGCCTCCTTGAAACCGCGGCGAAGCGCGGGAAATTCTACACTACGCACATGCGCAGCGAAGGCGACCGCATAGAAGAGGCGATAGACGAAGTTCTCGACCTTGCCGCCGCCACCGGCGTGCGCACCGAAATATCGCACTTGAAAACGGCGGGCCGCCGCAACTGGGGCAAGATAGACGCCGTGCTCGAAAAACTGCAGAAAGCGGTGGACGCCGGTCTGATTCTCGGCTCCGACAGGTATCCTTTCTGCGCGGCGGGCACGGAACTTGACTTCGTGTTCCCCGATTGGGCGCAGGCCGGCGGCGCCGTCGCGGAGCTGGAGCGCCTCCGCGATCCCGTGCTGCGCGCAAGGATCGTAGAAGAAACCGCAGCCGCCCGGGAAGACCTCGAAGACATAATGATCGGCGGCGGATGGAGCGGGCTTACGCGCCCGTGGTCCGGCAGGACTCTCGGCGAGGCCGCGAAGGCGCTTGGAAAATCCCCGGCGGAGACAGCCTGCGATTTCGTGCTGGCGGACGGCGCGCGCACGGGGGCGTTCTTCTTTTCGATGAGCGAAGAGAACATGCGCAAGATCCTTTCGATGCCGTGGGTCGCGCCGGGATCGGACGCGTCGCTGCGCGCGCCGTACGGCCCTCTCGGCGCGGACCATCCCCATCCCCGCGCGTACGGCACCATGCCGGAATTCTTCCGCATCGCGGGGGAAAACTCCTCCGGTGGCGTCTGCGAAACCGTCCGCCGCATGACTTCCATGCCCGCGAAGCGGTTCGGCCTGAAAATGCGCGGCAGGCTCGAGGAGGGATGTTTCGCGGACATTGCGGTATGGGATCCGCGCAGATTCGCGAACGACGCGACTTATTCCAATCCGCACCGGTTCTGCAAGGGTATGAAAGCGGTGCTCGTGAACGGAGTCCTCTCGTATGCGGACGGCAAGCCGACAGGCCGCCGCGCCGGAAGATTCCTCCAGGCTCAGGCGTGAAACCATGCAGAGCGCAGAAGACACCATAGCCGCGATAGCGACGGCGCCGGGCCGCGGCGGGATCGCCGCCGTGCGCGTTTCCGGGCCGGACGCGTTTTCCATTGCTTCGCGGATTTCCGGGCGGGAAGTGTCCGCAGCCTCGGCGGGGCGGTTCTTCTTCTCGAAATTCCGCGACGCGTCGGGCCTCGCGATAGACGAAGGCCTCGTCCTCGTGTTCGCGGCGCCGCACAGCTACACGGGCGAGGACGCCGTGGAATTCCAAGGCCACGGCGGCGCCGTGTGCCCGCGCCGAGTGCTCGAAGCCTGCCTTTCGCGCGGCGCGCGCCTCGCGCGGCGCGGGGAGTTTTCGCTGCGCGCCTTTCTGAACGGACGCATGGCGCTTTCGTCCGCCGAGGCGGTGCTCGATCTCGTGGACGCGAAAACAACCCGCGCGGCGGACGATGCGCTTTCGCGCATGAACGGCGGAACTGCGGCGCTTCTCGAATCGCTTTACGAAGAGATCGTCCCGGCGAGCGCGGATCTCGAGCATTTCCTGGATTTCGACGAAAACGACGCGCCGGAAGGTTTTGATGCGGAGTTTTCCGCACGCATCGGAAATCTTCTTTCCAAGGCGCGCGAGGCGGTTGCGTCCGTGCGCGCCTCCGCAGTGCTGCGCAGCGGCGTGTCGGCCGTGATATCCGGGCCGCCCAACGCCGGCAAGTCGTCTCTGCTGAACGCGCTGCTCGGCGAGAAACGCGCCATAGTTTCGGCCGCCGCCGGAACCACGCGCGACTACATAGAAGGGTTCCTCGATATCGACGGGTGGCCTGTGCGTCTTGCGGACACCGCGGGACTGCGCGACGACGCCGCCGACGAAGCGGAAGCCGCCGGCGTGGAAATCGCGAAGTCGCTGCGCCGCGAAGCGGACGTTTCGATAGAAGTGGAAGACGGAACCGCGCCGGACGCACCCGTCCGGGAACAGGCGGGGCGGCGCGGGCGGCCGGCGGTCAAAGTGCGCTCCAAGGCGGACGCGCCGGGTTTCGCGCCGCGCGAAGGCGCGATTCCGGTGTCGTCCGTCACGGGCGAAGGCCTCGATGCGCTGCGCGCCGCGCTGAAAAAAGAAATCGAAGCGCTCGCGCGCGACCCGTCCGAAGACTGCGGCGGATTCCCTTCGCGCGCGCTTGCGGCGCTCGACGAAGCGGAAAAGGCTCTCGCCCGCGCCGCGGAGGAGTTCCCCGGGGAATGCACGCTCGCGGCGAATTCGCTCCGCGCCGCCGCCGAGGCGGTGGGCGGATGCATCGGCCGCGTCTGGAGCGACGACATGCTCGACAAGGTTTTTTCAAGGTTCTGCGTAGGGAAGTGACGCGTGCGCGAGCTGCATGTGATATGGGACGGCGAAGCGCCTGCCGTCTGGGCGGAACGTCCGCCGCGCCGCCGCGCGCCGCCCGGATACGCGGCCTGTTCCGTTTCGGCGCGCGAACTGCTCGGTCTTTGCAGGGAATGCTTCTGGTATGCGGACGGGTTCGCCGGGACGTCCGGCGCTACTGTCGCGCTGCCCACTTTCCGCGGAACGGCGCTGCCGCCCGGTACCGCGCGCGGCGCGCCTTCCGCGCAGTGGCGCGTCGCGACGCTGCGTCCGTCCCCGGCGAACCTGCTCATGTTCCTGAGCGACGTGCGCGAAAGGAATTTCGCCGACGGAATTTTTCTGGCGCCGGACACGATGGCGGCGGCGGCTCTCTTCCGCGCCGTCGCGCGCATGGCGGCCGGCGGGCGCTATCTGCCGGATCTGGCCGCAGGCCCGCGCGGGCCGGAGGCGCGGTGGATCGCAGTCCCGGAGGCGCGCGACGCGGCGTTCCTCGCCGCCGCGCCGCCGGAAACGCGCGCCATGCACGCATGGCTGACGGATGCGTTCGTGCGCCGCGCGTGCATGACCCCTCTCACCCGCAAGCTGCCGGAGCGCGCGCGGTTCGAGACTTTCCAGGACGCGTGGCTCGCCGCGCTCAGGGCGGAAGACGCGCTGATAGACGTTTCGCGAATACGCCCCGCGTGTTCAGTCCCCGCGCAGGACGCAGGGACTGCGGCTGGCGAACTCGCCGCAAATCTCCGGTCGTGGAGGGCGTCGATAGGGGAGACGCCGGGCGCGAGGGCGTCGGTGAGGTTCGCGCTTTCGGGCGGGAAAAGGGGATGGCGGCTTGCGGCGACGCTCGACAAGCGCTCGCGCGGCGGGCTTCTCGCCCTCGGGCAGGCGATACCGTTTTTCCCCGCGCTCGCCGGCGCGCGCGCGGCGCGCGGCGGCGCGTCCGTGAAACTTTCCCCTTCGCAGGCGCTTGATTTCATGCGCTCGGCGGCGGACGATCTGCGCGCTGCCGGGTATCGCGTGGAAACGCCTTCCGGCGTCCTGGGCGAACACATCGGCGCGACGGCCGAACTCGTGCCCGAAGGCGAACGGCCGCGCGGAGCGGAAGACGCCCGCCGCGCGATAGCGGTGAAGCTTTCGGTGCGTGTGGACGGAGAGCCGGTGAATGAAAGCGAACTGCGGTTCCTCCTCGACCAGGGCGAAAGCCTCGTGTTTTTCAGAAACCGCTGGATAGAAGTCGATCGCGCCGTGCTTCGCGAGGCGCTGCGCGCGCTCGAGTCGCGCGCCGGGAAAAAATGCTCTCTGCGCGAAGCCGCCGCGTTCGCCGCCGGCTCCGGAAGGTCCGGCAGGCTCGGGATTTCGGAAGTGAAGACGCGCGGCTGGCTGCGCGGGCTGTTGAACGAACTGCGCGGCGAAGAGGCGTTCCGCGTCGCGCCGCCGCCCGCGGGTCTGAATGCGGTGCTCAGGCCGTACCAGAAGCGCGGCGCGGCATGGCTGTCGTTTCTCGCGAAGTGGGGGTTCGGCGCGTGTCTCGCGGACGACATGGGTCTCGGCAAGACGGTCCAGACCCTCGCCGCGCTCCTGCATCTGAAGGCGGACGGGATGAAAGGCCCGGCCCTGGTCGCCGCTCCGCTGACAGTGCTCCCGAACTGGAAGCGCGAGATAGAGCGTTTCGCACCGTCGCTGCGCACGCTCGTCCACTCCGGGCCGGCGCGGCTTTCGGGCGCGGATTTCCGTGCGGCGGCGGCGAAGGCGGACGTGGTCCTCGTTCCGTATTCGCTCGTCGCGAAGGATTTCCGCGACATGCTATCGCTGCGTCCCGCCGCAATGGTGCTTGACGAGGCCCAGGCCGTCAAAAACCCCGACACGCGCATTTCGCGCGCCGTGCGCGCCCTCGATGCGCCCGTGCGGATCGCCCTCACCGGCACGCCGCTTGAAAACAGAGTGTCGGATCTCTGGGCGATAGAGGATTTCCTCAATCCCGGGCTTCTCGGCACCCGCGCCGAGTTCGAGGCCGCGTACGCCCGCGCGCACGGCTCCGGCTCCGCGGCAAAGCTGCGCAAGACGCTCGCGCCGTTCATATTGCGCCGGCTGAAGACCGATCCCGGGGTCGCGAAAGAGCTTGGAAAGAAGCGTGAGACGCGCGAATACTGCGAACTCTCCCCGGAACAGCGCGCCCTCTACGAACAGGCGCTTGCGGAATTCGCGCGCGGCGGGGCGGACGCGGGCGAAAAGCCCGCTCCGGGCGAGGCGCTTGCGCTGATCACAAGGCTGAAGGAGATTTGCGACGCTCCCCAGCTTGCGGGCGCGGAAGGCGCGAGCGGCAAAGCCGACAGGCTCGAAGAACTCGTGGAGACGTTTTTCGCGAACGGGGAATCGTGTCTGGTGTTTACGCAGTATGCCAAGGCCGGCGCTTTCATCCGTTCGCGTCTGTACGAAAAGTTCGGCTTCCGCGCGCCGTTCCTCCACGGTGCGCTGTCGCCGAAACGCCGCGAAGAGGAGATAGCCGCCTTCTGCGGAACGAAAGGCCCGGCCGTGTTCATACTGTCGCTCCGCGCAGGCGGATTCGGGTTGAACCTGGTGAAAGCGACGCGCGTGGTGCATTTCGACAGGTGGTGGAATCCGGCCGTGGAAAACCAGGCGGCGGACCGCGCCTACCGCATCGGCCAGACCAAAGACGTTTTCGTGCATACGTTCATCTGCGCGGGAACCGTGGAAGACCGCGTGGACAGGCTGCTCGAAGAAAAACGCCGCCTTGCCGAAGACATAGTCGGCGGCGGCGAATCGTTCCTCCTGAAAATGACGAGAGGCGAACTTCTCGAGACTGCGGGGCTGGAAAAGTGAGCAACTGGAAGAAAAGACCCGCCCGGACGCCGCGACGCGCAGCCGGGATACGCGCCCAGGAAGTCCATTCCGGTTCGAAAGCGTGGTGGGCCGCGCGCTGGATCCGCGCGCTCGAGGAACTCCGCATCGGGCCGCGGCTCGGGCGCGGCAGGTGCTATGCCGAAAGCGGACAGGTGACGGAACTTCTGATCGACGGGACGCACGTGGAGGCGACGGTAGTGGGATCGCGTCCCGAGCCGTACCGTGCGACGCTCGACTTCACTGCGCCGCGCGGCGAGGCGCGCGAAGCGATAATCGCCGATCTGCTGGAGAATCCGGTGATTTCGGCCCGGCTGCTCGCCGGCGAGATGCCGGCGGAGACGGAAATGCTGTTCGCCCGCCGTTCCGCCGCGCTTTTCCCGGAGGGCGGATTCAGGCTGTCGGCGGACGGGCGCAAGATCTACGACGTTGTCACGGGCTGCTCGTGCCCCGACTATGCAAACCCCTGCAAACACGCGGCGGCGGCGTTGTGGCTGCTCGGCGGGGAAATTGCGCGCCGTCCGGCGGCTCTGCTTGCGCTGCGCGGGATCGACTTGCGGGAGATGCTCGGCGAAGAGGCGGCCGGGCCTGCCGCAGAGCCTGCGGCGCCGGACGCGGAGGAACCGCTTTCCGCGCCGGATTTCCCGGCCGCGCCGGACTGCAGCGGACGCTCGCCGATGCCGCTTTTGAAACGGCTCGGCCCGATACCGTTCTGGCGGGGAACGTCGAAATGCGCCGACGAGCTTGCACGGATATACGCCAAGGTGCGTCCTGCCGCAATCGCGGCCGCGCGCGGCGAAAGCGTGGATCTGCGCCTTGAGACGGAGAAAACCGTAGTGAAAGGCGCGGGCCTCACGCTCAAAATTCCGCTTTGACGGAAAGCCGCCTGCGCATCTGTGTTTTTCACCCAGGCGGTTTGAGATTGGAAACAACCGGAACAACTGGAAAAAACAACGAGCGCGCGCCAAAGGAAAGTTGTTTCAGACAGTTGTTTCCCATAAACAAAAAGCTATGCGGTGAATTACGCAGATGAACCCTCTCAATCCGGGCTTGCAATTCGCAGGCGATAAAGTAAACTATCAACAGTTTCATGCACTTGTCGGCAATAATCCGTTCTTTTTCCCCGCATCGCGCGGGGAGGGGGATTTTTACAGGCAAGACGGCGGAATCCAGCTGTGGAGACAAAGGAGAAAACGAAAATGACAAAAATCGCGAAAATGTCACGGGGGGGGGGGTAGGATATTCGC
>CACYEO010000114.1 GCA_902773475.1 uncultured bacterium
CAGCCCAAGCTGGTAGCCCCAGCCGTCGAACCGCGTGACGCGCCCCGGCTCTTTCGCGTAGACGATCATGCCCGTGCCGCTCACGCCCGCGACGCAGCGATCCGCGTCTGTCGCGGCGGCGATGACGTTCATGACGTCGTTCTCGCACCTGACGCGATTGACGCCGCACGCGCGCGACACCGCCGCCGCGAAGCGCGGCCCGTCGTCCGCCGTGAAGATGCCGGACGTCCCGATGTAGATTCCGTCCACGCATCCGCGCCCGGGCGAAAGCGACTCCACCAAGTCCTTCACAAAAGCGGCGCTCTCTTCGAAGCCGAAGAGGTTGGGATTGCAGGGGCCTGCTGTTTTACGGGCGGACACGCGCCCGCGTCCGTCGAAAAGGATCGCGGCCGTCTTGGTGCCGCCGCCGTCTATGCCGATCAACTTCATTCCATGCTTCCCCGGCCGATTGCGGAAATCCGCCGGCCGCATCCGGCGGCCCGCGCAGCATCGGCAACCTTCTGCGCGGCGCGCAAAAGCGGGACGGCACCCTGCGCAGGCACACCCTGCGCAGACATGATTGCCAATGTCTTCTTGCATTGCGGCCTGTACGATTTTTCCATGTCCGTCGTTCTTGCTTTCACGCCTTCGCAATTGTACCAAAAAACCGCGGCCCGCGGGGACGCTCTTTTTACAGGAAAAATTGCGGCTTCGCTTGCCCTTTGTGACAAAATCTGATAAAATGTCACCATCAATTTTGGAGAAAAAATGACAATCCGCTCACTTCTCGAAGAATCGGCCGGCAAAACTCCGTCCGCGCCCGCGCTCGTGTACAAACACGACGGATGGAAAACCATGCCGTACGGAGATTTCCTCGCACGCGTGCGCGAAACCGCCGAAGGATACGGCACGCTCTTCAACCTCGTCCCGCAGCACGACAACGTGGCGCTGATTCTTCCCAACCGCCCCGAATGGATGATATCCTATCTCGCCTGCGCCGGAGCCGGAGTATCCGTTGTCCCCGCCGATCCCAAACTGCACAACGAAGAAACGCTCTGGATTCTTTCCAACTCCGAGGCTTCCGTCGTCACTACGGACGCCGCTCACGTCAAAATGCTGCAGGAGCTGCAACCTTCCCTGCCCGCGCTGCGCGGCATAGTAATCGTGGGCGAAGGCGACGTGCCGGAGGAAATCGGCGGCGTGACAGTGCGCCGGTTCGAAGATCTGGCGAGGAAGCCCGAGCCGGGCGACGGATTCTGGTTCGACGCGAACGTGGCGCGCGAGGACGATGTCGCCTCGATAATATACACCTCCGGCACGACAGGCCGCCCGAAGGGCGCGATGATGACACACGCGAATTTCACGGCGGACGCCGAAGGCGCCTACGGCGCTTTCTCCGACCCGGTGTCTTCGCGCGATTCGTTTTTCGTGGTGCTGCCGCTATTCCATGCGTTTTCCTTCTGCACGAACTTCGTTGTACCGATGATGCGCGGCTGCGCGATGATGTTCAATGAATCCCTCCGCACGATAGGCGAAGACATGCGCGAGCTCAGGCCTACGATCGTAATGGCCGTTCCGCTACTCGTGGAAAAGATGTACGACAGGATAAACGGAAAGATACAGTCCTCCTTCACAGGCCGCGCGCTGATGAAACTCGGACTCGGGCGGCTCGTCGGGCGCAACGTGCGCAAAGGCCTCGGCGGGAAAATCATGTGCATCGTCGTAGGCGGCGCGCCATGCCCGGTCCATGTGCTGCAAGGCTTCCGCAAACTCGGCATACCGCTTCTGCAGGGATACGGGCTGACCGAATGCTCGCCCGTGGTCTCCATAGCCGGGCCGCACGCCGCCGCGCGCATAGGCACGATCGGCTACAAACTCACCAACATCGAAGTTCGCCTTGCGGACAAGAACGAAAACGGCATCGGCGAACTCCAGATCCGCGGCCCCATAACGATGAAAGGCTACTGGAAAAACGAACAGGCCACGAAGGAAGCCTTCGACGAAGGCGGATGGCTGCGCACGGGCGACCTCGCCGAAATAGGCGAAGACGGGCTTCTCACTATAAAAGGACGCAAGAAAGCGCTGATAGTGAACCGCGAAGGCAAGAACATCTACCCGGAAGAGGTCGAAAACCGGATCGCGTCCGACAAGATAACGGCCGACTGCGTCGTCGTGGGATACAAGGTCGGGAACGTGGAAGGAGACGGCGAACGCGTAGGCGCGATAATCCACCCGGACATCGATCTCTACAAAGAATCGAAAGGCGGCGAGCCTTCCTGGAACGAACTCGAGAAGTGGACGGTCCGCCGCGTGCAGGAACTGTGCGCAGACCTCGCGGACTACAAACGCCCGCGCAAGATCGTCGTGAGCAAAGAACCGCTCGAGCGCACTTCCATCCAGAAAGTCCGCCGCGTGGCGTACCAGAACACGCTCGACGAATAATCCCGCGCGCCGCAAGACGCCGGAAAAGACAAAAGGCGCGCGCCCTTCCGGACGCGCGCCTTTCGCGCATTTATCTGCCCCGCGCGGACCTCAGAAATCGTAGCCCACGCTGAACGAGAAGATTTCGCGGTCCACGTCTTTCGGCTTCTTCACGGGCGCCGCGAAATCAAGCCGCACGGGGAACTTGGGGATGTCAAGCCTGATTCCAAGGCCGACCGACCAGCAGATGTCGGAAAACTCGGGATCGAACGTATCCTTGCCCACCGCGCCGACATCCGTGAACGCCGCGAGACGGATGTATTCCACAAGCGGAACAGTGTATTCCGCCGTCGCGTTGAACGCGGCCTTGCCGCCCCACGGCGCATGGTCTTCCTTGCGGTAGACCTTGGGCGCGATTTCGCGGTAGTCCACGCCGCGGATCGAGCGCGGTCCGCCCAGGAACAGCCTGTTGTAGATCGGCACGTCGTCCGAAATATCGTCGATCGTCTCCGCGTGGACGCGCCACGAAAAGACATGGTTCCATTTTTTCACCACCGTGAAATACTGGCGGAACGTCGCTCCGAGACGCCAATACTCGTTGTCGCCCACGGACACGTCCCCGAACAGATACGCGGAATATCCATTCTTCGGGAAATACGGATGGTCGAGCGTATTGTCGGCCCAGAACAGGCGGAACACGGACTCGACGGATTCGTCGAAACGCTTCTCCTCGATTTTGTACATGCGCGTGTCGTAGTCCGCGTCGGCGGGATCGAATCCTTTGACGGATCCCCACTGTCCGTCGTCCACGTCGTACATCTGGATGTACTCGAGCGAATATCTGAAACCAATGCGTCCGAACGCCTCCCACGTGGGCCAGAATTTCACGGGGTAGGAGATCGAGGCGAAGAACCCGGAGCGCGCCACGTCATACTGGTCGTACCAGCGCAGGCGGCGGTATCCTTCCACAGTCAGTTCGAGAGGCCTGTCAAGGAACCACGGCTCGGTGATCGACGCTTCGTAAGTCTGGATGCGCGGACCGGCGGAGACGTTCACCCTCGCTTTCTGGCCGCCGCCCGCGAAACGCCACGGTTTGAAAAGATCGAAGTTCGATTCGGATATCTCCACATAGCCGAAGACGGAATCCACCGATGAAGCGCCCACGCCTATTCCGAACTGCCCCGTCGACTGCTCGGCGACTTCATACACAAGGTCGCGCATCACGTAGGGCTTGAGGCTTTCCTTCTCCGGATCGGTCCCGGCGGGTTTCTCAAGGCGCATCTGCACGCGGCTGAAGTAGCCGAGGCTTTCCACGCGCTTGCGCGAACGTTCGGCGTTGTACTCGTTGTACGGCTCGCCCGGCGAAACGGGGCGTATCTCGCGGCGGATGACCTTGTCCTTCGTGACGTCGTTTCCGCGGATGGCGATTTCACGGATTATCCCCGGTCTGCCAGGCTTTACATCGAATTCAAGATCGAGAGTCCCGGGATCGGACTCCGACGGAATTCGCTTCACGGCAACTTCGGTGTCCACGAATCCGCGCGCTCCGTAGTACATCTCCACGCCCTTCTCCGCCTTGGAGAGGACCTCGGAACCCGCAACGCGCGTCTTCGCCTCATCGTACGTCCACTCTTCCTGCATCGCCTTCTCGGCGCCGGCGCGCAGCAGACTCTCGACGGTACGCTCCCCGGATTTCGTCTCCACGCGCTCCTCGAGGTTCGTCACGCCCTTGAACGTGATTGCGCCAACTTTGTACTGCGGGCCTTCAACCACCGAAAACACGAAATCCGTTTTCCCGTCTCCACGGTCTTTCCTCGCAGGGCGCGGAACGACGACATCGAGGAAGCCTTTCTTCCTGTATAACGCGGCGACGGATTTGGCGGCGGCGTCGAGTTCGGCGTCGTCGGCAGGCGTATTGTTGAACCATCCCAGAGGATTGTACCAGGGATACTCGCCGAACGTCGCGCGGAGTTCGTCCGCGGGAATGGACTCGTTGCCCATGAACACGAATTCGCCGAAATCGATCCTCGCGCCTTCGGACACGTCGATTTCCACCGTGGCCGCGCCCGCGCCGCCTTCCGCAGGGACAATAACGACACCGACCTTCACGTCCGGATAGAATTTCTTGCGGTATTCGCGCTCGATGAATCCGCGCACCGCCTCAATGTCCGCCGGGCCGATCAGCGCACCATCCTTGAATTTCGCGAGGCTGGCGATCTTCGATTCGGAAAACGCCTTCGCCCCTCTGACGACGATCGGGCCCTTGAACCGGAATTTGCGCTGCACCACGTACACCACTTCCACGCCGTCGGCGGTGTCTGCCGTTTCAACGGACACGCGCTCGTAGCGCTGGGAATCGACGAGCGCGCGAACGTCGCGCCTGCACGCGTCGGCGTCGAACTGCGAGCCGGCCTTGACCGTGCATTGCGAAAGAATGTCCGAAACGTCGCCGGCGATTCCGTCCACAGTCTTTATCGACACGGACGACACTTTCGCGGCGGACGCCGCGAAAGGGAAAACCGCAGATGCGGCGATCGCCGCGATGAACTGTCTGCGCAAATTCATGCTTTTCCTCCTTGGAATTTGGTAAAGTCTACCATAAAACGCCCCCGCCCGCGCAAACTGGTTTCGATTCAGAAAAAGGATGCGGCGGAGAGGACGCGCTCCGAACGGAGACGGTCCAGCAGCACAGCCGCCGCAACCGCATCGTAAAGCGCGTCGTGCCAGGCTCCGCCCGGCGCGGCGGCATCGACTTTGGCCTGAAGGCCCAGCGCGTCGATCAACGATGAAAGCGAATACGAGCCGAGCCCCGGAAAAGCGGCGCGCGAAAGCGAAAGCGTGTCCACCCACGGGCCGAACCGCGCCATCGGCGCGGCTGAACGCAGAACCGTCCTTTCAGTCGCCGCGTTGTGCGCCGCCAGGGGCACGCCCGAAAGCCGCGGCGAGACTTCTTCCCACAGATCGAGGAGTGACGGGGCTCCGGCCAGTTCGCCGCGCAAGGACGCCCACCGCCCGGGCGCGCTGCACGAAAACGGCCTGTCGCGCGCCACGCGCAGCAGCGACGAATACGCGCTTCCGGGGACGATGCCGTCCGGGCCGAGCGCGACCATCCCTATCTGCCACGGCTCGTTGGGAAAGCCGGGGACCGAACCGGTCGTCTCGAAATCGACCACCGTGACGTATCGTGGAACGTCCATTGCGGTAAAAGAAAAACGGCGCGCCGATGCGACGCGCCGTTTTCCGTTGCGGGGTTGTCTCTTACACTCTGCCGCGGATGGAGCCGTGGCGGAGGAAGCCTTCGTATTTGCGCACAAGGAGGTGGGATTCCATGATGCGCAGGGTGTCAAGCGCGACACCGACGATAATGAGGAGCGACGTGCCGCCGAAGAAGGAGGACACGATCCAGGGAACGCCCATGTAGTTGGACATGAGTTCCGGGATGAGAGCAACCAGAAGAAGACCGCCCGCGCCGATAAGCGTGACGCGCGTCATTACCGCGTCGAGATACTCGGCCGTGGCGCGACCGGGGCGGATTCCCGGAACATACGAACCTTCCTTCTTGAGATTCTCGGAAATGTCGATCGCGTTGAACTGGGTAGCGACCCAGAAGAATGCGAAGAACACTATCAGCACCGCGTACACCACGGTATGGACGGCGCCGCTCTGGAGACTTGTGCCGATATCGCGCAAAACCCCTTTGAAACCCGTGGCCTCGATGTCGATATTCGACAGGAACGCGGCGGGGAAGGAAATGAGCGGCTGGGCGAAGATGATCGGCATGACGCCGGTGTAGTTCACGCGAAGCGGCATGTACGTCTGCTTCATGCCGAACGAAGCGCCGCCGGAAACCGCGCGGCGGGTCGTGTGGATCGGAACCTTGCGTATGCCCTGCACCAGCATCACAGTACCCATGACGACGGCGAAGCCGAACACGAGCAGAAGTCCGACCTGGGTGAGCGCGGCCACCGGCGCGATCTTGTTCGACGTGTAGTGCGCGTAGCCCGTGCCGATCGCGCCGGGCAGGCGCGAGGCGATGTTGATCATGATTATGAGCGACGCGCCGTTGCCGATGCCGTGCGCAGTGATCTGGTCGGCGATCCACATCACGAAAAGCGCGGCGGTCGTCATGCCGAGGACGGTCATCAGCTGGAATCCGAGGCCGGGGTTGGCCACGAGATTCTGCCCGATGCCGAGCGTGGACGGATTCATCAATGCGGAGGAAATCGCCCACGACTGCAGAATGCACAGGACTATCGTGAGATAGCGCGTGATTTCCGCGAGTTTCGCACGGCCCGTCTCGCCCTCCCGCTTGTATTTTTCAAGCGTCGGGACGACGGAGGAAAGAAGCTGGATCACGATCTGCGCGGAAATGTACGGCCAGATGGAAAGGAAGCCGATGCCGCACTGGCTGAGACCGCCGCCCGTGAAGACGTCGAACCAGCCGATAAGCGTGTTCGAGGAATTGTTCAGATGATCGCGCAGCACCCCGTAGAGGACTCCGGGGGTGGGGATCTGGGATATGAGACGGCAGACGAAGACGAGTCCGAGCGTTATGAGGATTTTCTTCCTCAGTTCGGGGACTTTGAAAGCGTTGGAGAAACCCGACATCATAGGCATGGCTTCAAACTCCTTGCGCGGAAGGCGGCGTCCAGGCCGCCGGGGGGAAAGTGACGAACGCCGCCCCGCGCGTGCGCGGGGCGGACGCGGCTGCGTTTTACTTTGCAGGCGCCTGCGGAAGCACCACGGTGCCGCCGGCCTTTTCGATCTTCTCGCGCGCCGCCGCGGAGACGGGCACTTTTACGGTGAGCTTTTTGGTGAGCTCGCCGTCGGCGAGAATCTTGAGAAGCGGACGCTTGCGGTCCACGAGACCCTTTTCGGCGAGGGTCTGCGGCGTAATCTCGTCGCCGGCGGAGAAGACGGCCTCGAGAGTGCCGACATTCACGCCGAACGAAGCGACGCGGAAGCGGGCGTTCGAGAAGCCGCGCTTGGGAAGACGGCGCACGAGCGGCATCTGGCCGCCTTCGAAGCCCAGCTTGCCCTTGTGGCCCTTGCGGGAATACTGGCCCTTCGAGCCGCGCGTGGAGGTCTTGCCCATGCCGGAGCCGCAGCCGCGGCCCACGCGCTTGCGGGACTTCCGCGCGCCGGGATTGTTGTGGAGATTGGAAAGATCCATAGCAAAGATTCCTTTCTTGTCACGCCCTGAGAGCGGCGATCTCTTCCTGCGAACGCAGCTGCGCAAGGGCGTTCAGCGTGGCCTTGACCACGTTGAGGCGGTTCTTCGAGCCGAGAGACTTGCCGATGGCGTCGCGGACGCCGGCGGCCTCGAGGACGGGGCGCATGCCGCCGCCGACGATCAGGCCGGCGCCGTCGGGGGCGGGCTTGAGAAGCACGTAGCCGCCGTCGCAGACGCCCGTGACTTCGTGGGGGATGGTCTTGCCGCGGAGCTTCACGGAAGTCATGGCCTTGCGCGCGGCGTCGCCGCCCTTGCGGATGGCGTCCGACACTTCGTTGGCCTTGCCGAAGCCGAGACCGACCTTGCCTGCGCGGTCGCCCACCACCACGGTAGCGGAGAACGACATGCGGCGGCCGCCCTTGACGACCTTGTTGCAGCGGTTCACGAAAACGACGCGTTCGTCGAGATCGTCGCGCTCCTCGCGCGGACGGCGGTTGGGTTGGTTAGCCATTATTCGGCCTCCTGTGCGGATGTTTCGGCGGCGGGCTTGACGGAAATCTTCAGCCCGTTTTCCACGGCGGATTCGACGATCGCGGCGATGCGCCCCGTGTAGGGGTTGCCGCCGCGGTCCACGACCACGAGCGATATGCCCTTCGCCTTGGCCGCCTCCGCGGCCGCCGCGCCCAGGGACTTCGCGCCTTCGAGGTTCGCCTTGATCCCCTTGAGCGTGGAAGCGGAGGCGAGCGTGCTGCCCGCCGCGTCGTCTATGAACTGCACGTACATGTGCTTGTTCGTGACGCATATCGACATGCGCGGACGCTCCGCCGTGCCGGATATGCGCCTGCGCAGACGCATGTGGCGTTTTTTCTTCTGTTCTATGCGGTTGAAGCTCATTTTGACATGCTCCTTGAGGGCGGGCGTCAAGCCGTCTTCTTGCCCTGTTTGCGGCGAATCGTCTCGCCCACGTATTTCACGCCCTTGCCCTTGTAGGGTTCGGCCGGATAGAAAGCGCGGATGCGCGCGGCGGATTCGCCGACTACGTCTTTCCTGATGCCGGTCAGGGTCACCTGGAGACCGTCGTTTTCGACGGTGACCGTCAGACCCTCGGGGATCGGAAACACCTTGGGCGAGGCGAATCCGAGGGAAAGGGCAAGCTCTTTGCCCTGGAGGACGGCCTTGAAACCGGTGCCTTCGATGGAGAGCTGCTTCTTGTACCCTTCGGACACGCCGACCACGTTGTTGTGGATCAGGGCGCGCGCTAGGCCGTGGAAGTTCTTGATGGTGTCGTCGGCGCGGGAAACGGTTATCTTTCCGTCTTCGACCGCGGCGGAGATGCCGGCGGGAAGAGTGTAGGAAAGTTCGCCGAGTTTTCCCTTCACGGAGACCACGCCGTCCTTGACGGACGCCGTGACGCCGGCGGGGAGTGCTACAGGTTCTTTTCCGATGCGGGACATTGCGTTATGCTCCTTACCAGACTGTGCAGACGAGTTCGCCGCCGAGTTTGCGCTTCTTCGCCTCGGCGCCGGACATCACGCCGGACGAGGTGGAGACGACAGCCAGGCCCATGCCGTCGAGGACGGCGGGGATCGCCTGCACGCCGACGTAGCGGCGCAGGCCGGGCTTGGACTCGCGCTTGATTCCGCGGATCGCGGATTCGGCGCGGTCGGTGTACTTCAGCGCGATCTCGAGCCTGCGGGGGAACTCCTGGGTTGTTTTGTATCCCGCGATGTAGCCGGCCTCCTTGAGGACGCGGGCGATCTCGGTCTTGAGATTCGAAGCGGGCGTGGACACGGCCGCGAGGCGCGCCTTGACGCCGTTGCGGATGGCCGTGAGCATGTCGGAAATTGGATCGACTGTCATGTTGTTTCTCCTTTTCCGGCGTTACCAGGACGCCTTGGTGACACCGGGTATCAACCCGTTCACGGCGAGTTCGCGGAAGCAGATGCGGCACACGCCGAACTTGCGGATGTAGGCGTGGCGGCGGCCGCAGCGCGAACAGCGGTTGTACTTGCGCACCGCGAACTTGGGGGTCCTGGCGGCTTTCTCTATGAGACACTGTTTGGCCATGTCAGTTGTTCCTTCCGGCGAAAGGCATCCCGAGCTGCGAAAGCAGTTCCTTGGCGCCGTTGTTGTCGCTTGCGGTTGTGACGAATGTGATGTCCATGCCCGTGTGGGCCGCGGTCACTTCCACGATTTCGGGGAAGATCGCGTGGTCTTTCACGCCGAGCGTGTAGTTGCCGCGCCCGTCGAAGCCGCGGTTCGACACGCCGCGGAAGTCGCGGATGCGCGGAAGCGCGGAATTGACCAGACGGTCGCAGAATTCCCACATGCGCGAACCGCGCAGCGTGACCTTGGCGCCGATCACCATGCCTTCGCGCAGCTTGAAGTTCGAAATGGACTTCTTCGCCTTGCAAAGCATCGGATGCTGGCCCGTGATCGCCTGGAGATCGAGCGTGAGCGCCTTCTGGTCGTCCTTGGAGACGATGCCGAAAGCCATGTTGACCACGATCTTGGAAAGACGGGGCACGAGCATCTTGTTCTTCGTGCCGAGCTTCGCTTCAAGAGCGGGCACCACGCGCGAGGCGTATTCTTCCTTGAGATTTCCCATGTCGTTGCACCTCAGAACGTTTTGCCGGATGTCTTGAGAACGCGTGCCTTCGAGCCGTCCTTCTCGCCGGTCTTCACGCGCGAACCCTTCTTGGCTTCGCTGTCGAACGGCATGAGTTTGCAGAGACGGATCGGCGCTTCGATGTCGATGATGCCCCCGGGCTGCTGCTCGGTGCGGCGCACGGCCTTCTTGCGCATGTTGATCTTTTCGACGATCGCGGTGCCGTCTTTCGGATTCACGGAGCGGACGGTCCCGGTCTTGCCGGCGTCCACGCCGCTCTTCACGACGACCGTGTCGCCCTTGCGGATGCGTGCGATGCTCATTTCAGAATCTCCTTAGACCACTTCCGGGGCCATGGACAGGATTTTCATGTAGTTGCGGTCGCGGAGTTCGCGAGCAACCGGTCCGAAAATGCGCGTGCCCTGGGGGTTGAGTTTGGAATCGACGATCACGCAGGCGTTCTGGTCGAAACGCACGGTGGAGCCGTCGGCGCGGCGGATCTGCTCGCCGGTGCGGATGATGACCGCCGTGCAGACCTGGCCCTTGCGGATCGAACCGGTGGGGGAGGCCTCTTTGATCGCCACGCGGATCACGTCGCCGAGATGCGCGTATTCCTTGCGCTGCTTGAGGATGCGGAAGCACATCGCGCGCTTTGCGCCCGTGTTGTCCGCAACCACGAGATTGGTGAGTTCCTGTATCATGTCACTTCGCCTCCGGCGCGACCACGCGCCAACGCTTCGTGGCCGAAAGCGGCCTCGTTTCCATGATCGTCACGGTGTCGCCCACCTTGGCGGTGTCCGCTTCGTCGTGGGCATGGTATTTCTTGGTGCGCACGACGACCTTGCCGTACAGGGGATGGGGTTCGCGGTAGGAGACCTCCACCATGACGGACTTGATTCCGCTCTTGGAGACGACTTTCCCCTTGCGCACCTTGCGCGCGCCGCGGACGACGTTCTTTTCTTCGGTTGCCATTTTACTTCTCCGCCTCCGCACGGGCCTTTTGGGCCTGTATGGTGAGCATGCGGGCGATTTCGCGGCGCATGACGCGCATCCGCGCGGGTTTTTCGACCTCTGCGCCGGACGAGAGCTTCCGGCGCATGCCCTGTACTTCCGCCTTCATGGCGGCTATCCTGCGCGCGAGTTCGTCCGCGGCAAGTTCTCTGATTTCAGACGTTTTCATCAGATTTTCGCTCCTTCGCGGGTGATGAACTTCGTGCGAAGGCCGATTTTCGTGTCGGCCAGGCGCAGACATTCGCGCGCGGTCTCTTCGGAAACGCCGCCGATTTCGAACAGCATCTTTCCGGGGAGGATGACGGCCGCCCAGAATTCCGGGTTGCCCTTTCCGCCGCCCATTCGCACTTCGATCGGCTTGCGGGTGACGGGCTTGTCGGGGAACACGCGGATCCAGAGCTTGCCCTTGCGCTTCATGTTGCGGTTGATGGCCACGCGGCACGCTTCGATCTGCGTGGCGGTGAGAAGACCGCGCGTCGTGGCCTTCAGGCCGAATTCGCCGTAGGCGAGTTCCGTTCCCGAAGTCGCCCATCCGGCGCGGTTGCCCTTTGACTGTTTGCGGTACTTTACGCGCTTAGGCATGAGG
>CACYEO010000115.1 GCA_902773475.1 uncultured bacterium
CGGGAAATCGAAAGGCGCGGCCTTTACAGGCGCTGCCGGCTGCTGGAATGCGAGGCGGGTCCGCACACCGTCTGCGGCGGAAGGGAATTGGCGGTTTTTTCGTCCAACGACTATCTCGATCTTGCGCGCGACCCGCGCGTGAAACAGGCGGCGGCGGACGCTGCGCTGCGCTGGGGCGCGGGCACGGGCGGCTCGCGGCTCGTCACCGGTACGCTGCCGCCGCACGAGGAGCTCGAAAAGCGCATCGCCGCGTTCAAGGGTTCGGAATCCGCCATAGTCTACGCCACCGGATACATGGCGAACGTAGGCGCAATACAGGCGCTCGTTTCGCACGGCGATGCGGTGTTTTCCGATGCGCTGAACCACGCGTCAATAATCGACGGGTGCAGGCTGTCCGGCGCGGAGGTTTTCGTGTACCGGCATCGCGATCTGGATGATCTCGGGCGGAAACTCTCCCTTGCGCGGATGTTCCGCCGCCGTCTCGTGGTCACGGACGGCATATTTTCCATGGACGGAGACGCCGCGGATGTTCCCGCCCTTGAGGAGATGTGCGCGCGGCACGATGCGTTTTTAATGGTGGACGAAGCCCATGCGACGGGCGTCGCGGGGAAAACCGGGCACGGTCTTTGCGAGCATTTCGGATGTCCGCCCCCCGATATCGTCACGGGTACATTCTCGAAGGCGCTCGGCTCGGAAGGCGGCTTTGTATGCACATCGTCCGCGCTTGCGGAATACATGCGCAACAAATCCCGACCGTTCATTTTTTCCACTTCTCCGTCTCCGGCGCAGGTAGCGGCGTCCGCCGCCGCGCTTGCAGTTCTTGAAAGCGAGCCCTGGCGCGTCGCGCGGCTGCGCGAAAACACCGCATTGTTCGCGTCGCTTCTCCAGGGAACGGTGCCTGAAAGGATTGACGGCGCGATAGTGCCTGTGGTGGTCGGAGACGAACGGCGCGCGGTGGAAGCGTCGGAACGCCTTCTTGAAAAAGGATTCCTCGTTCCCGCGATACGGCATCCGACCGTTCCGCGGGGGCTCGCCCGGCTGCGCGTAGCGCTTTCGAGTTCGCACCGGGAAGATGAAATAAGATCGCTCGCAGCGGCGGTGCGGGAGCTTGTTCGGCAAGACGCGCCGTCCGCTTATTTGGTATGATATGCGCCGTTTCGACGAAAGGAACAGTACGATGAAACCCTGGGGAATCGCCGCGACAGTCGCAATGCTCGCGGCAAGCAACATATTCATGACGTTCGCCTGGTACTGGCATCTGCGCCTGCAGAAACCCGGATCCGCCGGATGGCCGCTCATTGCCATCATACTCGGCAGCTGGGCAATAGCGCTTGTGGAGTACATGATTGCGGTTCCTGCGAACCGGATCGGGGCCGGCAGCGGATTGAACGTTGCGCAGCTCAAGATAATCCAGGAAGTCGTCACCGTGTGCGTGTTCGTGCCTTTCATGATTCTTTTCATGGGCGAGAAGTGGCGCTGGGACTATTTGTGGGCGCTTCTGTGCATGGTTGGCGCGGTGTATTTCGTAAATCGCGGAAGAATATAGAAAGGAACACAGACATGGGAGAATGGAAAATAACGCGCGCCGGGTGGAAACGTCCGCCGCTGCAGCTGGAACACTGCGACCTGCATATTTCGTTCCGGGAGGATTGCGTGGAGTGCTCCGGCGCGCTCCGCCTCTCCGTGCGCGAAAGCCCCGCACGCGAAGTGTCGCTCGACGCGCGCGACCTTGAGATACTCTCCGTCTGCGAAATTCTCGAAGACGGATCGCGCGTCCCTGCGGAATATTCATTCGACGAAGTCGCGCGCAAACTGCGGGTCGCGCTTTCGCGCGAATACGCCGCCGGAGAAAAAGTCCGCATCGGCGCAAGCGTGCGGTTCGTCCCTTCCGGCGTGAAACTCGAAGGCATCTACCGCGACACCACGCCCCTGGGATGTCCGCAGCAGTACATTTCGCAATGCCAGCAGTTCGGCTTTCAGCGCATATTCCCCATTGTGGACGACTGCACCGCGAAATGCACGTTCCGCACCACCCTCGAAGGCGACAGCCGCTATACGCATCTGCTGTCCAACGGCGATCCGGATCCCGCGACGAATCCTTCCGGCAGGCCTGTCCGCGTGCCGGGCGGGAAGGGCAGGGTTTCCATTACGTATGTCAACAGCCAGCCGATGGCCCCGTATCTTTTCTTCGCCGCCGCAGGAACGTGGGACGTCTTGCGCGACAAGGTCGTGTACCCGGATTCCGGCAGGACTGTAAATCTTGAGTATCTTGTGCCTCCGGGACGCAGGGACGGCGCGCGCATTCCCATGAAGATACTCAAGGCTTCCGTGCTCCACCAGCATGAATATACGGGCTACACGTATCCGTATTCCACGTACCGTACAATCTGCATGGACAAGTCCTTGTACGGCGGAATGGAAAACACGGGCAACACCACGATAGTGGCCGATGCCGCGCTTATCGACGGCAATGTCACCGACGACCGCCTCTACTACGCATACGGCGTGATTCCGCACGAATACGAACACAACCACTGCGGTTCGGGCGTGACGATGGAGACGGTGTTCGACATGTGGCTGAACGAAGCCTACACCGTGAACGTGGAGCGCGACTTCCTCGCGCGTGAATTCGGCGCGGATTTCGTGCGTCTGCGCGAAACGGATGCGATGCGCGCGCCGCGCGGCCCGCTCGCCGAGGAAGAGACCGGTAGATTCGGAAGGATCGTCCGCGAAGGCTGCAACGACCCGGATGAAGTTGTCGACGGCGTCACCTACGTGAAGGCGCCGGAAGTCCTCAACACCCTTGAACATATAATCGGCAAGGACGCATATCGCGCCGCGACGCGCCTATATTTTTCGCGCTACGCCGGCGGCAATGCGAACACTGAACAGTTCCTGGCCTGCTTCGATGAAATCGCCGGGCGCGACATATCCGGCATGATGCGCGAATGGCTGTTCACCGCCGGCTACCCGCGTGTGACGGTCCGCTGGAAATGGGACGCTTCTTCGCGCACGCTGCGTCTCGCTTTTTTCCAGACGCGCACAGGCAAAGGCGGCTTCTTTACCGTGCCTGTCTCGTATGCGGCGGTGGACGCGCGGGGAAGCGACATCCCGGGCGGATCTGGAACTTTCATTCTTTCGTCCGACAGCGGATGTATCGACATCCCGGGGCTGGCGGAAGAGCCGGCATTCGTTTCATTCAACCGCTCCTGCGGCTTCTACGGCACGCTTCGCGACGCTTCGGCCACGGTGGAGACGCTTGTCGCGCAGGCGCGCTTGGACGGCGATCTGCTGAACCGCGCGGACGCATTCCGCGCCCTTGCGGACATGGCGCGCACCGGCGCTCTCCCGGCCGGACGCTGGGCCGCGCTCTACGCCGGGGCTTTCCGCGCCGGAGCGCATCCTGCGCTTTTGAAAATCTCCGAATCTCCGCTCGATCGCTCTCTGCGCGGCGACGTGCGCGGCAACTGCGCAATGCGCCGCAGATTGCTGAAAGCGGCGGCGGCTGAAATCGGCGAAAAATCCCTTCTCGCGGCGCTTGCGGTCTGCCGCGCGGCCGAGGCGGACGCCGAATCGCGGAGCGCGGATGAAAGTCCCGCGACAGGCATCCTCCGCCGCGCGCGCACTTCGATCGTGCTCGATCTGCTCGCGGCTGCGGACACGAAAGCCGCGCACGCCGCGCTGCGCGGATATCTCGCCGCGTCCTCGAATCTCACAAGCCGCGCGAATGCGCTCTCGGCGATTCTCGAATCGAACGATCCGGACCGTCTTGGGATTCTCGAAAAGACGGGGCGCTCGCTGCGGCGGACGCCTGGCGGCCGGGCCGCGTATCTGCGCGCCTGCGCGCTCGATCCGCACCCGGAGGTTTTCAAGCTTCTCGAACAGGAAGAGAAAAGGCGCGGATTTTCGCTTTCGCACCCGACTTTCTCCCGCGCGCTTTTCTGCTCGTTCGCCGCGAACAATTCGCAGTTGTGGACGCCGCGCGGGCTTGCATGGCTTGAAAAGGCCGCGATGCGGTGGGCGGAGGCCGGCGAATACAACACGCTCCGGCTTGTGTCGCCGCTTGAAGCGTTCAGGTCGTTCCCGGAAGACCTTGGACGGCGCGTCCGCGCGGTTCTCGAGCGCCTGCGCAAGGCGTTCCCGCCATCGCGCTTTCCGGCGCTCGCCGGAAGGCTCGCGGCGCTTCTCGACTGATTCCGCCGCGTTGTGTTGTGCGGTAGCGCAGCCCAGCGGCGGGGCTGGGGCTGCGGGCAGTGGATTCGACGGCTTCCTCCCGGCGAGTAAGCCAGATTCTGTTCACGGCGTTTCCGCCGCTCCGGTCATTCCTCTAAGCGGTCGACCCGGAACCCGGCGCGCGCTCCCGGCGCCTTGAGGCGCTGCGGGGCGCACGCTCCGGACGGGCAGTCCTGTTCCCTATTCGACCTTGCTCCGGGAAGGGCTTGCCTTGCCGTGCTCGCTTGCGCTCGCACGCGGCGGTCTCTTGCACCGCCTTTTCACCCTTGCCGCCCCGAAAGGCGGCGGTTTGTTTCTGTGGCGCTTTCCGTCCGCGGCGTTTGCCGCCGCGTCTCCGGCCTTTCGGCCGGATTCCCCGCCCTGCGGAGTCCAGACTTTCCTCGCCGCTCGCGCGGCGCGACCGGTCGCGCGGGAGAAAGCCGTCGAAATCAAAATTCGCTGTCGCGGTACAGCACACGCCCGCACATGGTGCATGCCACGAGCGTTCCGCCGCGCTGCACCATCTGCTGCACGGACGGCGGCTGCACCAGATGGCAACCTTCGCACACGCATTCCTGGTTCAGCTGCACCACCGCAGGCCAGCGTTTCGTGCGTATGCGCTCGTAGTAGGCGAGAAAATTCGGCGCTATGGCGCTCGTGGCTTCCTTGCGGCGGGCGCGCAGGGATTCAAGTTCCTCTTTCACCGACGAGAGGCGTTCCGCCAGCTCCCCGCAGAAATCGTCCACCCCGCCCTGGTCGGCGTCGGATTTCTTCTGCGCTTCGGCGACGCGCGCCTCGAGCGCGGGAACGCCGTCGTTCGCCGCGATCTGCCTTGCGATGAGGGATTCTATCTCCTGCTCGATTCCCGTTATCTGCATCGAGCACGCCTCGTATTCCCTGTTGGTCTTCAGCGAAGTCTGCTTGATCTTCATCTGGCGGACTTTTTCGCGCCTTTCGGCGATGTCGTCCTCGGCTTGCTTGATCCTCGCGCGCAGGGCGTCGAGCTCTTCTTTCGCGGACGCTAGCGATGCGTTCACTCCGGCGAGCCTCGCCCGCTCCTGAGCCTGCCGCCTTGGAATATCCTTTTCCTCGCGTTCGAGTTCGCGAATCTGGTCGTCGATTTCCTGCAGTTCGATCAGCGGTTGTATCGCATTCACCGTGTTGGCTTCCTTCCAAAGGGGTGTCGAAATTGTTTTCGCAGTTTACCGCATTGCGCCCCGCCAGTCAAACGCAACCTCGCGAAAACGAGGGGAGGATAGCCAGTTCGGTCTTTCCTCCTTAGGGCGGTATGCTATACTTTAATCGTTCGCAAGCACTGTTCCGCTGCGTTGCATTCCCTTGTGCAGTTTTCAAAGAGGTGCGGTTTGCAACTGCCGGAGCGGCCGCTTCAAAAGATGTTGCCGTCAAAATTGCAACAAAGAGATTTCAATATGGACTCTATACTGGCTGGAATGCAAAAAAAATCGAAAGGACGCGATATTTCGGTAGAATTATATCGGGTCTTTTTGATGTTTCTTATATGTCTGATTCATTCTTCCGGGTATGGTATTGCGCCTAATCCGTATTTTACGGGCGGAATTCTCTGGGCGGTTTGCGGTTTTGTGTTTATCAGTGGTTGGTTTGGGATCCGTTTTTCTGTTTCAAAAATGCTGCGATTGCTTGCGACTGGTGTGTTTTGCGGAGGGCTGACTGCGTTAATCGCGCATTTTTTTCTTGACCTGCCTGTAGATTGCAGAGAGATTGGACATTTGATGTTGAGGCCGTGGTTTCTGTGTGCGTATATGGTTTTAATGTTGCTTGTCCCTTTCCTGAATTCTGCATTTGACAATTTTCGCCGTATTAAGAATGGTTTTGTGGCGTTTCTTTTCCTGCTGATGTGGAATTGGCTTTCACGAACCGATATTAAATTTTGTCTGCCGATAGCATATGGTTTGGGGGATTATACATTCATGATGATGGTTGTGGTCTATATCGCCGCTAGATTTATGCGTAAATGCCATGACCGGGGGAACTTTTTTCTGGATCAATTCTCTTCTAAACGGCTGTTAGTGTGTGTGATTTTGCTTTTTGCACTGTTGTCTGCCGGTTCCCATCTGCAATTCGGGATTTACTCTTCTCCGTTTTCGCTCATGATGGCAACAATGTGCTTCGTTTTGTTCAAACGTTTGCGGGTTGGGAAGAGAATAGACAGTGTGGTCACGTTCATATCGCCGTCATTGCTGTCTGTTTATTTGATTCATTCCAATACGCCTGGGTTTGTGGCAATCAAGCGGCTTCAGTCGTTTCTGTGGGGAAGTGGAATCCCGAAATTTGCTTGCGTCCCTTTGGCGGCGGTAATAGTGTTTTGGGCATGCTTTTCCATGGATTTGCTCCGCCGGGGAGCGTGTAGATTGCTTCGCGGAGCCATCAAGCGGTTTGAATCGGGACTTGACGATGTGTGTGCCCGCATAGAGGCGGTTGTATGCGCAAGCCTGCATAAGTGAAATGAAGCGGAATTCATCCAACTCGTATGGCAGCCGCGAAAAATGCTATAATTCCCCTCGTGCAGCAGCATTTCTGGATTGCAATGTAATGGACTTGTGATTCGAATGGATTTTCTCGACAGTTTCAAAAGACATTCAAAAAGCCTTGATTCCGTAATCCGTTTCGGGCTGTCAAGTTGCTTGTGCCTGGTTGTAGACGGTGCGGTGTTCAGCGTTGTATGTGTGCCGGCGGAGCGTTTCTTTGGAAGAACCGCCGCCATTGCGGTTTCTCAAACGTGCGCGATAGCGGTTTCAGGGCATCTCAATTTTTTCATCAACAGACGTTTGGTTTTTCGGGAAGAAGGGACAAGATTCTCCTATTGGAAATACTGGAGCCTGGTTGGCATTAATCTTGTTATGCGGACTTTGGCGACTGCCGCAGTGTCAGCTTTGCTTGATGCGCACGGGATTGCCATAACCGCTGTCAAATTGTGTGCGGACATCGCACTTTTCGCATTTTCATACGTTGTACAAAAAAGAATCGTGTTCAAAGGAGGCGGACAATGGAAGAGAAAAACAGATTGTCGGTAATCGTTCCGTGCAAAGACGAGGAATCCTGCATTGAACAATTCGTAAAGGAAGTTTCGCTTGTGTGTAAGAATATCCCGCTCGAGTTTGTCTTCGTGGACGACGGGTCGTCTGATGGGACATTGCGGGAAATCAAGAAACTTGCAGACGGCGACGGCAGAGTCAGATATGTGAGTTTTTCCCGGAACTTCGGCAAGGAGGCGGCTCTTCTTGCCGGATTGGAGCATTGCACAGGTGAAATCGCCGTCACTATGGATGTGGATTTGCAGCATCGTCCGCAACTTCTTCCGGAGATGTACGAGGCTATTGTCAAAGAAGGATACGACTGCGCTGCGGCAAGAAGAACCGACAGGAAAGGCGAGCCTGCGATACGGTCTTGGTTCGCCCGCAGGTTTTACTCCGTCATGAGCAGATTTTCGGATGTGGATCTTGTCGACGGGTCGATGGACTATCGGATGATGAAGCGGCAGGTCGTTGATGAAATCTTGAAGTTGCGCGAAGCAAATCGTTTTACAAAGGGCATTTATCAATGGGTTGGATTCAAGACAAGATGGTTTGAGGCGGATAATGCGGAGCGTGTATCCGGAACAACGAAATGGTCTTTTGCCGGATTGGCGGCCTATAGCGTGCGCGGCATTGTCGCGTTTTCGACGGCGCCTCTGCAATTGGCATCCGTACTTGGTGCTCTTTTTTGCATCCCAACTTTTGGTTATATTGTCTATATCGTATTCAAATGGGCTTTTTTTGGGGAAAAAGCAGCCGGCTGGCCTACGCTCATGTGCGCGGTATTGATGCTTGGAGGGCTTCAGCTGCTCGTGATAGGGATCCTTGGAACCTATATTGCGGGTATTTACCGTGAATCCAAGCGCCGCCCGGTCTATATAGCAAGGGAGTGTAAATGAAAAGAATGCGTGAAGTCGTGCGGAACGCCGGATGGCCTGCGTTTATCGCTGTCATGGCCGTATGCGTGCTAGTCATAAACATTTTTTCGATACCGGCACACGACGAATTGATTTATTCTTTTTGCAGAGTGGACGGCACGGCTTGGACGTTCGATCCTGTCAGAACAAGGCGGATAAGCTCGCTCGCTGATATTGCAAGGCAGCAGCATGACGATTGGTTTTATATGAATGCGAGGGTGTTCGTCCACGCTGTTGTCGCGTTTTTTGCTGGTTTTAAATTGAATTTGCTTTTCGATGTCGTTAATACCGCAGTATGGTTTGTTTTCGTGTATTTTGTCATGTTGGAGGCGCGTATCGAACGCTCCGTCCGCAATTTTGCAATTTGCGCGGCTCTGGCCTTTTCCTGTTTCTGGTTTTCGGAGAACTCCGCGATGAACGCCGCTTTTGCCGTGAATTATTTGTGGATGGCCTGTTTTGCAATGCTTACCATGAGGATGTGGAGAAATTGCCGCAGCTGGTTGTATATGCCGGTTGCTTTCGTGTTCGGCTGGGGACAGGAGACATTCTCGCTTCCAATGGTTGCAGCATTGGTTTTTTCGGTGCTGCTCGACTGCGTCCGCCATAGGAAGATTGCCATAGATCCAAAGCGCGCGGTCTTTCTGCTGTGTATGGTTTTAGGCGCGGCGTTTCTCGTGCTTTCGCCTGCAGCGAGGGGACGGGCGGATGGGATAATGCCGTGTTCCGCAGTGGAAACATTGGTTTCCACTGCGAAATATTTTCTGTCAATGTCTTTTTACGTCTGGCCGGCATTGCTGTTTGCCGTCGTCATCTTTTCAATGGTTGCGGACAGGCGCGCCGGGCGTTTGCCCGATGCACGTGCCTCTAGAGAGTGGCCGCTGTTTTTCATATTCGCATTCTTGTTTGCATGTGTAGCGCAAAAAAATGGAATATGTCGCGTTTCTTCTGCATGGATCGCCGCGGGGATGATAATTGTACTCCAGCGGCGGAGCGGTTTGATTGTGCATGGAGCGCTTCCGAAAATCATTGCGGTTTCGTCAACCGTGTTCATGTTGGGAGGAGCCGCGTTTCAGACGGCTTACGGGCTGGAAAATTTAAGGATGTTGGAACGATACAAAGCAAGTCGCGACGGTGTGGTGTGGCGGCATATTCCTGCGGCGGGGCTTTTTGCGAATATTTGCAATCCCGGAGTGTTCAATCAATCGCATCTGGAATATTTTGCCTATGACTGCGGCATGCGGATTCCTCCCATCATACTTCCCAGGAATTTGTATTTCTGTTTGTACACCGACCCGGCGCGTTTTTTCAAGAATGCGGTTTGCGTAGACGGGATGTATGTCAACAATGATATTCCGCGCATTGCGGTGATCAAGGGCGATATCCCGTTCACCGAAGAGCAGAAACGGAAATGCGAGGAGCTTTTCAAGCCTAATGGCCTGCTTGCGTTTTTCCCCGGGAGAATCCGGCTTATGTTTCACGGAGAATCTTACAATGGCGTGTGCGATTTCCATTCTTGCGTTTTGACGGCTTCAGACGGGCGCAAGTATTCAATCTACATTCCTTGAATCCGCAAGTCCGCTTCGTTCCTCCCAGTTTGTCAAATAGAAAGTGCGCCATGCAGACAACTTCCCGGTTTGCCCCGGCGGGGGGGATTATGCTAAAATAACCTCTCAAAAACGCTAACATGGAGGGTTGAATGTCCGCTTTCTACGATTATACAGGCATTGTCTACAAGGTAATGCCGGTCCAGACTTTTTCGAGCGGTTTTACCAAACGCGATCTCGTTCTGACCGATGACGACGGCGCAAACAGCCGCTACCCCGCGCGCATACCGTTCACTTTCAAAAAGGACAACTGCGCAATGCTCGACAACGTCCGAGAGGGCCAGCGCGTGAAGGTGCGCTTCGCCATCGACGGCCGCGAATGGACCAATCCCCAGGGACAGACCAAGTTCTTCACCGATCTGACCGGTTTCAAAATAGAACCTGCAGACGGCGCGGAGGCTCCTTCGATGCCTGAACCTCCGCCGGCTCCGGACGGAATCGCCGATATCTCCGCAGACGATGACGATCTCCCGTTCTAAGAAGAAAACCCTTTCGCGCGGCGCTGCCGTGGCGTGGCTCGACAAAACGCTGCGCACCGCATCCTGCAAGGACGTTTCCAACAACGGTCTGCAGATAGACGCCGGGAACGCGGCAATCCGCAAGATCGCTTTCGGCGTGGATGCGTCTTTGCGCTTCTTCCGCGAAGCGGCGCGGCGCGGCGCCGATTTCGCCGTCTGCCACCACGGAATATCGTGGGGCGGCGGACTCCGCGCGGTCGCCGGAAGCGACGGAGCCGCCGTGCGCGCCGCGCTTGAATGCGGCATCTCCCTCTACGCCGTCCATCTTCCGCTCGACGCAAACCGCAGATACGGAAACAATTTTTCAATGGCGCGGGCCCTCGGCCTTCGCGGCGCGAAGCCCGCCTACGAGTACCACGGAATGCCGATCGGGTGCGCCGGCTCGCTCCCGTGCGCGATGCCCGCCGGGGATTTCCTCGATCTGGTCCGCCGCAGGATCTCGGCATCGGCCGGATTCTTCGCGCCGCTCGCGTCTGACGCCGGAAAGCCCGTGCGCATGGTCGGAATATGCAGCGGGGGCGGCGGATTCGCCGTGCAGGAGGCGTACGATTCCGGCCACGATGTCCTCTTGACGGGCGAGGCGGGTCTTGCGGACTACACGGCTGCCGAAAATCTCGGCGCCTGCGTCATCGCGGCGGGACACTACCGCACGGAGAAGTGGGGCGTCCGCGCTCTCGCGCGGGCCGCCGCCGCCGCGCTCCGCACCGAGACGGAGTTCATAGATTTCGACCTTCCATATTGACGGAGAACAGCAATGGAAACATCAAGACACCAGTCGGCGTCCGCCGCGGAAGCGGCGGAGACGGCATCGCGCATACGCAGCGAGGTCGCCAAAGTGGTCGTAGGCCAGGAAAAGCTCGTGGAGCGCCTTTTGATGGCGCTTGCGACGGACGGGCACGTTTTGCTCGAAGGCATGCCCGGTCTCGCCAAGACTCTCGCCGTGAACACCCTCGCCAAGGCGCTCGGCCTCGAATTCAAACGCATTTCGTTCACTCCGGATCTTCTGCCGGCCGATGTCACCGGCACTCTCGTGTACAATCCCAAAAGCGGCGAGTTCACTCCTAAGAAAGGCCCGGTCTTCGCGAATCTCCTTCTCGCGGACGAAATAAACCGCGCCCCAGCCAAGGTGCAGAGCGCGCTTCTCGAAGCGATGCAGGAGCGGCAAGTGACGATAGGCGACCAGACGTACCGCCTGCCCGATCCGTTCGTCGTGCTTGCCACGCAGAATCCCATTGAACAGGAAGGCACGTATCCGCTTCCGGAAGCGCAGACCGACCGCTTTGCCTTCAAATGTCTCGTGGAATACCCTTCGCGCGCCGAAGAAAAGCGCATTCTCGAACGCTTCGCAAGGCGCGAGCGCGCTCCCGAGGCGTCGGCCGTCGCAACGCCGCAGGATGTTGCCGCGCTGCGTTCCGCCGTTTCCGGGATATATTGCGACGAGAAAATCGGCGATTACATACTCGACATCGTTTTCGCGACCCGCGAACCGCAGAAGGCGCGGCTTCCGCAACTCGTGGAACGCATCCAGGCGGGCGCGTCTCCGCGCGCGACGCTCGGGCTGTCCCGCGCCGCCGCCGCAAACGCGCTTCTGCGCGGCCGCGACTACGCCACTCCGCAGGATGTGAAAGACGTGGCCCACGACGTTCTCCGCCACCGCATCCTCCTTACCTACGAAGCCGAAGCGGAGGGCGTGACCGCCGACGACATAATCAACGATATACTTTCGGCGATTCCCGTCCCTTGACC
Source organism: uncultured bacterium (assembly GCA_902773475.1). Classification (GTDB taxonomy): domain Bacteria; phylum Verrucomicrobiota; class Kiritimatiellia; order RFP12; family UBA1067; genus CADCBS01. Next base: position 12,051 of record CACYEO010000115.1, read on the forward strand.
GGTCCGGAGCACGAAGCAATCCGCAAAGCGCGATGGCAGATGCAAAAGAGTTGATGGCGAAAGCGGCGCAGGTCCGCATAATTGCCAACCGCCTCTCCGACGACCGCATGAGCGGCGAGTACCACTCCACGTTCAAAGGCCAGGGCGTGGAGTTCGACGAAGTGCGCCCGTACGTGCCCGGCGACGATGTGCGCGCGATCGACTGGAATGTCACCGCCCGCGCCGGAACGCCGTTCATAAAACGTTTCTCCGAGGAACGCGAACTGACCGTTCTTTTTGTCGTGGACGTGTCCGGCTCGCAGTCATACGGCTCGCGCACCCGTTCCAAAGCGGAACTGTCCGCCGAACTCGCCTGCGTCCTCGCCCTCGCCGCCGTCAAGAACCAGGACAAGGTCGGCCTCATACTGTTTTCCGGCGGAATCGTGAAATATCTGCCGCCGCGCAAGGGCCGCACGTCTGTCATGCGCATCGTGCGCGAAGTTCTCGCGGCCGGCGAGGAGCCCGAGGGCGGCACCGATATCGCCGGCGCGCTCAAATTTCTTGCCGGCGTCTGCAAACGCCGCGCCGTCGTGTTTCTCGTATCCGATTTCCGCGACGATTCAAGCGAATGGCGCAGGCCGCTGCGCGCAATCGCGCGCCGCCACGATTTCGTCGCCGTTCCGGTGGGCGACCCGGCCGAATCCGATCTTCCGTCCGCCGGGCTTGTCGAGATCGAAGATCCCGAAACCGGAGAAACCGCGCTCGTGGATACGTCATCCCCCGCCGTGCGCAAGGCGTTCGCCGAAGCCGCGCGCGTCCGCGCCGCCGATCTGGCCGGATTTTTCCGCCGTCACGGCATAGACACCGTTCCAGTTTCGACGGATGCCCCGTACATGGCGGATCTTCTCGCGCTTTTCCGCAGGAGGGCCGGCAAAAGATGAATGCCTCCGCCGTTGTTCGCGCTCTCATCGCCGCCGCCGTTTCCGCCGCCGCGCCGTCCGCCGCGGCGGACGACACCCCCGCCCGGTACGACCGCTCCAGCGGCCGCGTATCGGTTGAAGTGCGCTCCGATCTCGCGCAGGCCGATTCCGCGCGCGCGTTCTATGTGGAAATAGAGACTGCGGTTCCGTCCGGAACTTCCCTGCGCATGCCGGCGGCGGAGAAACTTCCGTTCGAGGGCTTCGACGTGGATGCCGCGTATTCGGCGTCTGTCGACGGCACCGACGGCGTGACCCGCGCCGTGCACAGATTCCGCCTTCTTCCCGACCCTTCGGCGCGCCGTTTCAGGCTCGCGCCGTTCGCGGTCTCGGCTGCGTTCCCTGACGGCGTGCGTGAAGATTTCGCCGTTCCTGCGGTAGTGTTCCCCAAGGCGGAAATTCCCGCTTCAGCGGCGCCGCCGTTCGACTTCACGCCGAAAGCGCCGCGTCTTTCATTCCGCAACGAGGCCGCCGCGTTCGCCGCCGCCGCCATATTCGGCCTTGCCGTCGCCGCATTCGCGTTCTTTCCCGGACGCCTTCTCGTGCGCAAAGTGCGGGAGATGCGCAAAAGCCCGGTCGAGCGCGCCTACGCGGAGCTTGACCGCCTTGCGGAGGCCGACCTGCCGAAGCGCGGCCTATACAAGGATTTCTTCCGCGAACTTGCAATGGTCGCCCGCCGCTATGTGGAGCGCGCCTACAAGATACGCGCGCCTAAACTCACCACCGAAGAGTTCGTGCAGGCGGCTTGCGCCTCTGCCGAATTCGGGGAGGAATCTCTCGCCCGCCTGCGCGCCATTCTCGAATCCGCCGATCTCGTGAAGTTCGCCGGGGCGCGTGCCACGCGCGACACCGCCGAGGATGCTGTCGCGGCCGTGCGCAAATATCTCGCCGAAGATGCAATTGCGCGCGCCGC
>CACYEO010000116.1 GCA_902773475.1 uncultured bacterium
CCACTACCGCATGATGGTGCAAACCTTGCTGCATCGACAAAGGGCGCATCTGCGTAATTCGCCGCCGGGTCTTCCGATGGTTGGAAACAACTTGAACAACTTGTAAAAACAACATCTTCTTTATCGCCGTGCAACTGCGCGGCGCACTTGAACAGGCGGGCGAGAAGATGCGCCTGCCGCGAAGATAGGGACGCGTGTTAACGGGACAGACGTCATTTCCGGGTTTCCGGGATACGGCGGTACCGGTAGCCGGAAAACGACGTGTTTCTGAACACCTTCCACACGGGAAGGACGCTCCCGTCGGGCTGGACGCGGTCTCGCATGGCGGACAGGCGCATCATCTTTTCGAGAGGGTAGGAATAAACCTCCTTTCCGTCGATTGCGACCGACAAGCGGCCGCCGGCCGTGCTCAACCTGAAATCATGGGAATCCCGCTTCTCCAAGTCGCCATTCGCCACCGCAAGCGCGGGGAACGAGCCGATCTCCTGCGACGCCTTGTCCGCATCGTTCGACGCAGCGTCTTCGTTTTCCTCAGTATAGGCCTCGACGGAATAGTGGTCCCCTTTCCCGTCGCGGCTGAAAGCGATGTACGGGTACGCCCACGAACTATTGTCGGCGCAATAACCGGAAAAGATCCTTCCAAGGCCCCAGCCGATATTCCATTTCACCTGTTTTGCGTCGTTCGTCTCGAAATGGACGGTGGCCTCGAACTCGACGCCTGTTCCGGGCATCGGCGTCGTTACGCGATAGTATCCCTTCCTTCCGCGCTTCTCGAGCCTCGCCCTTCCGTCGGTCCCGGTGCTGGTTATGGACCACCAGTGGTTGGCTTCGCCTCCGAAGCGCGTCGGCATGACGTCAACCCATTTCCCATCCCTGTCCTGGACGGCGATTCTCAAGTTAAAGTACCTGTTGTCCGCAAGGTACTTCTCCGCCTCGCTGGGCTTTGCGACCCTTTGAAGCGCCTCGTACATCCTGAATGCGTCGTCCGTGCGGCCGGCGGCGGCGGCCTCTTCGGCGTCCAGGAAATCCTTCGCGCGCGGACTCTGGCAGAGAATGTCGAACATGTGCCGGAGAAAAATGCCTTCGTCGGCGGGCGAATAGGTGTTCTGCAGCCAATATGCGTCGCCATATCCGCAAAGCGGCCTTTCGATCGACTTCCACCAGCGTCTCACCTCCTTCAAGTCGCGGAGCTGGAGCGCGAGCCCCATGCCCATGCCCCGGAAGACGTCTCGCGACGGCATGAATCTCGACTCCGGCGCGGCGGCGTATGCGGCGAACATGCCGTACAGGGCTTTCGCGAGGTCGGGCGTAACGACCTTGGCGAAAAGGCCCTTCCGCGACATTCCGTCCGCCTCCGCGGTCAACACCTCCTGCAGCGCATAGGCGGCGGCGCGGCAGGAAAACGTGGAGCGGACGTCCGCGTTCGTCGCGCACATCCAGATCACATCCTTCAGAAAGTCGGTCGATCCTCCCCAGCGCGATGTCTGGAAGTGCAGGAAACGCCCTATGTTCTCCGCGCTTCTGTCAAGCGAATTGGATACTGCGACGGAACACCAGTGAAGAGGGTCCCCCGCCGATCCGCAGGACCGCCCGGAGAGGCTTGCGAGCATCATCGCCGCACGAGTCTCCTCGGGACGCAACCGCACGGCGGCAAGCAAGTTCGACGCGGCGGCGTTGTTGTTCTCCGACCAACCCTTCCAGCCTTCGTCCGTAACATCCTTGGCCCATCCCGAACCGCGCGCGCTGTAGGCCTTGTCCATGCGGTCCGCCGCGCTCTCGCACAAAAACAGATACTCGTCGCCGAAGGACTTCACAATTCCCGGGGGCAGGGCGATCATCTCCGAAAACCGCTCGAGTATCCGCCTGTCGGCCGATTTATATACATCCGCGACGGGGGCAAACGACTCTTCCAGCGCGGCGATCGCCTTTTCGAGCGGCTTCCTCGGCTCGCTTTTCTTCCTCTTGATGCGATACCTCGCGGACTTGACCGCAAACGCCCTTAAAATGAAGCCGAGTACCGGCTCGCGCGCGAAATCGTGCTTTTCCGCGGCCTCTTTGAATATCGAATCGCCTTTCCAGTACCGGTCGTCCCTGTCGATGCCATTGTAGTGGACGATCGCAACGGCCGCATCGCGGCATTTCGCCCGCCAGAGATCGTGCGCGATCCGCCGTTCGCCGCCGGTCGGAAACTCCGCGCGTCCGGTCGCGAGGCTGCGGGCCAGGGCGGCGCGTACAAGCCGGATCTTCCCGACGTCTTTCGCAGACGTCCCGCGCGACGGCGCAAACGTCCCGACAAGATGCCTTTCATAGAACGGCATCGCGACGTCCGACCAGTAGCCGGTCTCGAGCTTTGCATCCTCGCGCGACGGAATCCTGAATGCCGGACCGCCGCGGACCCCGTCCGCCCCATCGCCGCCTTCTTCTTCCTCTCCGTCCTCTTCGTCCTCCTTGTCGAGGCTTCCGTTCTTCTTTGCCTCCTCGTACTCCTTGAGCGCATTGCGGAGCATGTCGAAGCGCCGCTCCTGCCCGTCGATGAGACTCTTCTTGCGCGCTTCCATGTTTTCGGGGACATTCATTCCCTTCGCCTCTGCGAACGCCTTTTCATAGAGAGGAACATACCTGGCATAGACTTCGTCGAACACCGCCTTCTGCGCCTCTTTCATGATCTTGCGCATCAACTTGCGCTGTTCCTTCTTCGACAGGTCCGTTTCCGGTTTCGGAAACTTTTCCTTGATCATCTCCATGACTGCACGCGAATCTTCGGCCATTTGCTTGTCGTGGCGGTTCAGCACGTCCTCGATCGGCTTGATGTACTTCTTCACGTCAGGCGCATCGCGAATCTCGGCGTCGAGCTTCGCGATGTAGTTGGCCGGGCCTCCTTTTTCGTAGCCGAGCCGGCATATCTCCCCGCCCTTCTGGTCGAGCACGAGAACGGTCGGGAAGCCCTCGATGCCGTACTTCTCGACGAGCTTCGGATTCTGCTTTTTCGCCTTTTCGGAGAGAAGCGATTCGCTGCTTGGCGAGTCGACCATCAGGAGAATGTACTTCTCCGCCGCGGCCTTCTTGAACACCTCTGTCGCGAACACTTCCTTGTCGAGGCGTATGCACCATCCGCACCAGTCGCTTCCGGAGAAGTCGACGACGATCGGCTTGTTCTCCGCCGCGGCCTTTTCGATGGCGACGTCATAGTCGTCGAGCCATCCTTCCGGCGTGGATGTCTTTGCAAATGCGCCAACCGCGACAAGCGCGGCGAAAGACGCTGAGAATATGGTTTTCATGCCGCTATTTTACCAAAAAACCCAAAACGGCGCTATTGCAGATGCGCAAACCCGGAAATCAGGCACGTCATGGTCGCGTGCTGCCAGTCGCGGCGGCCGCGCTGTTCTTCTTCGCCCAGATCGCCTGGCGGGCGACTCCGAGCATGAGAGCGGCGTCGTCCTTCGTCACCACTCCGCGA
>CACYEO010000117.1 GCA_902773475.1 uncultured bacterium
CCGGCTCGCCGCAAACCGCTCTCTCGTCTCATGTCTGTCGTCTCTCGTCTCTAGAATCCTAGAATCTTAGAATCCTAGATTTCTAGAATCCCGAGCCACATCCTCAACCCTACCAACCCAAACACCCAAACACTAAAACACTCAACCCCTGTCTCAATTCTGTCAATTCTGTAAATTCTGTCTAAAAACCAAACACTCAAACACTCAAACACCCAAACATTCCCTCTTCTGTATGCGCGCTGGAATTTACGCATGGGTGAAAATCTGTTTTGGTGAGAAAAAATCGCGCTTGCATCCGGCGGCGCGAAATGGTACACTCTCTCCCGCACTCAAAATTGCCTCGTGGTGTAATGGTAGCACCGCAGATTCTGATTCTGCTTGTTGGGGTTCGAGTCCCTGCGAGGCAACCAATACGGTTGTTTCCGCAGACAGTTTCGAAGTTTGTCAGAATCGTCTTGCTGGAATTCCTTTCAATGCATAGACGCGCCTGCCGGTTCGAAAACAAATCTGCGAGACCGGCGTAGTGCGGAGGTTTGCGGGGCGACCCGCCTAACAAGAAAGGAAAACCGAAATGAAGAAGATGATGACATTGTTGGCCGTCGCGCTTGCATGCACTGCGGCTTCCGCCCGCCACAAACACCACGCTCCTCCCCCGCTGCCGCGCTGCGACGCCTGCCATGGAAGCGGCGAATGCCACAAATGCGAAGGCACCGGCTGGCGCGAGGGCTGGTTCACATCCAGCATCTGCAAGCGCTGCGAAGGCACCGGCTGGTGCAACGAATGCGGCGGATGGGGACTGAAACGCGATGCCCGTCCTCCACGCCGTGCAGGATACGGACCCAAGGTCAAACATTCGCACCGCAAGCCGGAGCATGCGGCGCCTCCGCCGCACCACAAGCCGGAGCACGTGGCGCCTCCGCCGAAGCCGGCTCCGAAACCGGTTGCAAAACCGCTGCCGAAGCCCACGCCGAAAGTCCGCGCGACTGTCGTGGTGCATCCCGACAAGCCGCACACTCCCCCGGCGAAAAGCGGCACGTGCGGCACGTACAAAAAACCGCGCAAGTGACCGCGCGCGCATGAAGGCGAAAAAGAACCGGACCGGTTGAAACCGGCCCGGTTCTTTTTTTCGCTCAGGCGTCCGCGGATCAGCGTCCTGCGAGAGCGGCCGAAACCGCCGCAAGCGCTTCGGAAGGCGGAACGATGCGCGTCTTCGACTTGTCCTCGTCGCGGCGCTTGATTTCGATTCCGCCGCCGGCGAGACCTTTCGCGCCGACGACCACGCGCACGGGGAATCCGATGAGATCGGCGTCTTTGAATTTGACTCCGGGACGCTCGTCGCGGTCGTCGACGATGCAGTCGATGCCGGCGTCTTCGAGTTCCTTCTCGAGCGCGAATGCCGCGGAGGAAACCTTTTCGTCTTTCGGATCGAGCAGGTCGATCGCCACCTGGTAGGGTGCGACCGATGCGGGCCAGACTATTCCGTCTTTGTCGTGGCACTGTTCGATCACGGCCTGCAGAGTGCGGCTCACGCCGATTCCGTAGCAGCCCATGATCATCGTTTTTTCTTCGAGTTTGTCGTTTTTGTAGACGGCGCCGAACGCGGCGGAGTATTTCGTGCCGAGTTTGAAAACCTGGCCCACTTCTATGCCGCGTTTGATCGTGATCGGCCTGCCGCAATGCGGGCAGGCATCGCCTGCGACGGCGATCGCAAGGTCCGCATAGTCGCCGTCCGCGATTTTCGCGTCGCGCGCCAGATCGACATTCTTCAGGTGGAAGCCGTCTTTGTTCGCGCCTGTGATGCGTCCCGCCGCGCCTTTGAGCGAGGAGTCCGCCAATATGCGCAGCGAGCCGTCGGCCGGGGCGACGGGGCCGACGAATCCGGCGTTCGCGCCTGTTGCGCGCAGGACGGTCCCGAAGTCCGCGAGCGCTACGGAGCCGGCGCCGAGGAAACGCCGCAGTTTCACTTCGTTCACATCGCGGTCGCCGGGGACGCACACCATCACGGGTTTGCCGTCTGCGGCGTAGACGAGCGATTTCACGAACAGGGACGGGTCGAGTCCCATGAAAGAAGAAACCTGCTCGATCGTTTTCGCGTCCGGCGTGGCCACTTCCGAATACGGCGGGCACGGGGCGTCCTGCGCGGGTGCCGGGGAGCGTTCGGCCTTTTCGAGGTTGGCGGCGGCGCCGCAGCCTTCGCAGAAAGCGATGCCGTCTTCGCCTGCGTCGGCGAGCACGTGGAATTCGTGCGTGAGGCTGTCGCCCATGTCGCCGCCGTCGGCCTGGACGGGAACCGCCTTCAGCCCGCAACGCGCGAAGACGCGCTCGTACGCGTGGTACATTTTCCAGTAGTTCGCGTCAGCGCCCTCGGCGTCTGCATCGAAGGAGTAGGCGTCCTTCATCAGAAATTCCTTGGAGCGCATCAGGCCGAAGCGCGGACGCGTCTCGTCGCGGAATTTCCACTGTATCTGGTAGACCGTCACAGGCAGCTGGCGGTAGGAGGAAACGACGCCTTTCACGAGGTCGGTCGTGGTTTCCTCGGCAGTCGGGCCGAGTGCGTAGTCGTGCTCCGCGCGGTCGCGGAGCTTGAACATGTTGGGGCCCATCGAATCCCAGCGTCCGGTCACGCGCCACAGTTCCGCGGGCTGGAGGATCGGCATGGATATTTCAAGCGCGCCGGCCTTGTCCATTTCGTCGCGCACGATGGCGCGTATCTTTTCGAGCACGCGCATTCCGAGCGGCATGTAGGAGTAGAGTCCCGCCGCGGTCTTGCGCGCCAGTCCGGCGCGCATCAGGAGTTTGTGCGAGTCTATTTCGGCGTCGCCGGGATTGTCCCGGAGCGTCGCTATCAGTGATTTTGTCCAGCGCATTCTCTTTGCCCGTGTTGTTCAAGACGCGTTCGCGGCGTCTTTCGCTATTTTTTCCATTTCGGCAGCGTTCGCCTCCATCGACTCGACCATTTTGAACTGCGTGCGGCAGCGGTCGAGGTTGTGGTCGGGGCGCGACGTGCGGAAGTAGGTGTCGCCGGCGAGGTAGTCCGTGAGGAACCTTACGCCGATCGTGAAAGTGATCAGCCTGCCGGAGAAGACGAGTTCTTCGCGCTCCGCCGGGACGAGGAATTTCGCGTCGGCGAGATAGCCGCGCGCGAGCTGTTCGAACATGTCGAGGCGCGAATAGACTTTGGAAAGGTCGCGTTCGTCTTCCGCCGCGTTGGCGGTGGAAGTGCGCACCATGTCGCCGAAGTCGTAGAGCGCGAGTCCCGGCATCACGGTGTCGAGGTCGATGACCGCGCAGCCTTCGCCGGTGGCGTCGTCGAGCATGACGTTGTTGATTTTCGTGTCGTTGTGCGTGATGCGTTCGGGGATTTCACCCGCGCGCATCCGCTCGATCAGCCTGCCGGCCTCGGCGCGGTGCGCGTCCACGAAGGCGAGTTCGGCGGAGACTTTCGCTTTGCGCGCGCAGACGTCGGCGGCGGCCGCCTCGTCCAGCTGCGCAAGGCGTGAAAGCGTGTTGTGGAATTCGGGGATCGTTTCGTAAAGGCGCGGCTGCGGCAGGTCGGCGAGGTCGTTCTGGAACCGCGCGAAGGCGTTTGCGGCCTTGTACGCCTGGACGGGCCGTTCGATGAGATCCACGGTGCGCGCGCCTTCGATGAAGACGTACATGCGCCACCATCCGCCGTCCGGCCCGCGCGCGAGCGGTTTGCCGTCGCGCGCGTTGATTACGGTGAGCGTTTTGCGCGAAGCGTCCGGGTCTCCGGCGTGCTTCACCGCGATGTGCCCTGTCACGCGCACGATGTTTTCCATCACGCGCGCGGGCTGCTTGAATATCGTGTCGTTTATCCTCTGGAGGATGTACGACACCTTCGTTCCGGCAAGCGACATGTCCACCTTGAACGTGTCGTTTATGTGGCCGGATCCGTAGGGCTGCGCCGAACGGAAATCGCCGTAGACGGAAAAGAGGGAAACGGTTTCGCGGAGAAGCGTTTCCGGATATGTGCGCGATGACATGTGTGCCTCCCGGACCGTCAGCCGATCGCCGGTATCTGCGCGGCGGCCACGGACTGGCCCAGACGGCGCGCTTTTTCGTCTGGCATGAATATCTCGACCTTCTCGGCGAGTTCGGGGTCGAACTCTTCAAGGTGCATGCGCGCCTCGTTCAGGAGGATGGATCCGCCCACGCCGGACGTGACGCGGCCGAGGATCATCAGGTTGTCGAAGTCGTAGAACTCGCCGTACCACGGAACGGTCTCCGCGAGTTCGCGCCCCATCTTCAGATAGACCTGGACCGCGCGGTCGTCGCCCTTGGCGACGGCGGCCTGGACTTCTTTCAGGCGGTCGGGCAGACCCATCGTCTCCGGGAATTCGAAACCGAAGGAGGTGGCGAGGAAATTGACGGCCTGCTGCGAGAAATACATGCAGCCGACGCCCTGGTCGCGCGACCATTCGTCGGCGGGGGCGGCGGTGTTCATGTCCGCGGGCGCGAACGCCAGTTCGGATATGCGCCCGGTGAGCGCGCCGTTCGTGTTGATGAAGCCTACGGCCTCGGAAGAGCCCATCGCCACGCCGAGAATGCCGTTGCGGCCCATTGCGATCGCTCCGGCGAGCGCGGTCACGTCGCCGTCGTTGAACACTTCGAACGGAACCTTCCATTCGTCTTCGATGCGGAGGAACAGGTTCTGCGCTTCGGAGTAGCGCTGCGGGTTCTTTTCGCGCACGGCGCGGAACAGGGAAGCGACTCCGATCTTCTTGCCGACGAACGTTCCCGCGGAAGATCCGCCGATCGCGTCCACCTTCCCGCCGAGCGCCTTTGCGGCGGCTTCAAGACCTTCGGAAAGCTTCGTGTAGTGGTATTCGGGATCGGGCTGGTTGCGCGGATCCCACGGGAATTCCTCGGAGAACACGACTTCGCCTTCGCGCAGGGCGGAGATTTTGAAATCGCTCGCGCCGAGGTCGAAGCCGATGCGGTTGCCGTCGGTCCTGCTTTTGATGATTATCGCGCGCTCGCGCTCCTGCGGCATGTTCTTGAGCGGGACGATCTCTACCTGCATTTCGCGTCCGTAGAGGTCGGACATGAATTCCCAGTCGAACTTGCGCGCGCCGTCTTTCGTGTAGTCGGCGGCGACGGGCTTGACGATCTCGTCAGGGCCGGAGAGCCAGAGCTTCCAGCCGCCGGCCGACCAAAGCAGGAACTTCACGCAGCGTTCCACCGTGCGCACGACTACGCCGGTCATGTCCGGGGCGATGCGTTTTGGGATGTCGAGATCGTAGCGGGAGACGTAGCCGTCCTCGCGTTCCCAGGCGATGGCGACCGTCTGCGGATCCGATCCGGCTTCCTGCCGGAGAAATTCTATGAATTCCACGGGAGTCTGGAAGTCAAGTGCGCAGTTGCAGCGTTCGCCGCCGCAGGAACATTCGTTCGACATGTTTTGGTCTCCGTTTGGTTGTTGGGGTTTCGTGGACGCCGTTCGCGCGTTGCACGGAAGAACGGCGCAAGTATACCCTAAACTTCCGCCGCGTTCAATCCGCGCGAAAGGGAACCGGGCGCGGCGGGCGCATCTGTATTTTTCACCCATGCGGTTTGAGATAGGAAACAACCGGAACAACTGGAAAAAACAACATTTACAAGGGTTTGAGTTTGCAGGGTTCCGCAAGAGAGATGTGGCAAGGGCGCCC
>CACYEO010000118.1 GCA_902773475.1 uncultured bacterium
CGCCGTCGCGAGGAAGACGTTCCAGTCGAGGCCCTTTGGAATCTTGTCGCCGCTGGAACGGCTGTGGATGTAGTCGCCGAGGCGCTTGCCCTGCGGCCAGACGGGGCGGTTCGTCCAGACGTGCACTTCGCGTACGTCGCCGAGGATGCCGCTCTGGATGACTTCGGTGCAGCGGCGCATGGAATCGAACGAAGAACCCTGGTTGGCCATCTGGACGACGACCCGGCTCGCGCGCGCGGTCCTGTCGAAATACGAAAGTTCTCCGAGCGTGTGCACGAGCGGCTTTTGGACATACACATGGATGCCCTGCTTCATCGCGCCGATCGCGACCGGCGCGTGCACATGGTCGGGCGTCGAGATTGTCATCGCCTGGATGTGGAGCTTGCGCGCGTCGCGCAGCAGATCGCGGTAGTCCCTGTAGAACGGGACTTTGGAAAAATCGAGGCCCGGAAGATCTTTCTTCGCCCGCGCAAGCGCGGACGGCAGCTGGCTCGAGTCCGCGTCGCAGAAGGCGGCTATCTCGGCCAGGCCGGTCTTGACCATCAGCATCCAGTCGATATAGCCTTTGCCTTCCACGCCGACGGCGGCAAGGCGGATTTTCTCCGGGCCGGCTTTCCCTATTGCGAACGTTGGAAGCCGGAACGCGGTTCCGGCGGCCACGGCGCCCGCCACTGTTTTCAGGAAATCTCTGCGTGTCGTATTCATTTGCATGTTGTTCCTTTTGTCTTTGCCGCCGCCGCGGGATTGCGCGGCGCGCCGCCTATTTTACGATGTCCGCCGGGACGACTCCGCACCGGACCAGGATGTCGAGCGTCTCCCGGACGCTCACCCTGTCCGACTTTCTGCGATTCGACGAATTGAATTTCCGCACGGCGGCGAGGAATTTCTCCTTGTAGATTCCTTCGTTCGCGTATGCTACGACCTCGGCAAGCGCTTTTACGGTCTCTGCGTCGCAGGCGTCGGGGTTTGCTATCTTCGAATACAGACGCGCCGCCGTCTCGCGCCGCAGAAGGCTCACGCTCCTTTCGTCGGCCGACATGGCCGAGTGCGTCTTGTTCGCCCAGCGCGATTCGAGCGGGCGTATCCAGATGTTGCGGAACGAAACTTCGGATCCGTGGTACTGCAGCGCGAGCGGCCCGGCTTTGGGATGCGGCTTGAGCGGCCGGCGCTTCCTGTGCGTGGTCTGGCCTTCCATCTCCCAGTGGTCCTGCACGAGCACGCCGTTCAGGAATACCGTGAGCGATCCGGGATGGACGAGCCTGTCGCCTTCCCACACGGGCTGGTGGAACACCATGTCGTAGACCTGCCATTCGCCGGGTTTTTTCAGCGGGTTCGCGAGCGGCGGGTTTTCGGCGTAGACCGCGCCGCACTGTCCGTCGGTGTAGTTGTCGATGTAGCCGGGTTTCCCTTTGTTCTCTTCGCACGTGCCGTACGATTCGAGCACCTGGACTTCGTATCCGTTCTCGGATCCCATGAAGAACACGCCCGAGTTGCCGCGGTTCTGCGCGTAGCCGGAATCTTTGGCGAGCGACGCCGGATGGCGGAATTCGATATGCAGCTGGCAGTCGCCGAATTCGCGCCGCGTCATCACCCCCGAGCCTTTTTTGGCCGGCAGCACGGTCATCGCGCCGTCCGCTATGCGCCACGGATCCGCGTTCTTGCGCTGGTAGCGCCAGTTCTTTGAAAAGCTTTCCTTTGTTCCGTCGAAAAGTACGATCGCGTCGGAAGGCACTCCGGACGGGGAAACCGACACGCGGTGCGGCTTCGGGCGGTTCCAGTCGTGCACGGCCCAGGCGTGCTTTGCGTCCGGGCAGTCGCCGTATACCGCGGCGGACGCCGCAAACGTTGCCGAAACGGTTGCCGCTGCCATGACCGCGCGGAGCGAAGATTTTGAAATTTTCATGCCTCGATTTTACCAAAACCGGCCCCTCCCCCGCAAGTGGCGATTTTTTTTGCTGCTTCCCTATTCCCTCCCCCCCTATTCCCTATTGCCTATTCCCTCCAAATTCCCTATTCCCTATTCCCTATTGCCTATTGCCTATTCCCTCCAATTCATTGTGGCGCGGCCGCCGCCCTTTTGCTAAACTCCCGCGCATCCAAACAAACGCCCCTGTAGCTCATCTGGACAGAGCAGCTGCCTTCTAAGCAGCGGGTAGGAGGTTCGAGTCCTCTCAGGGGCGCCATTTTCCAAATGTAAAACGCAATACGGAGACATCAGCGATTATGAAGCCTGCACTCGTCGTCCTGGCCGCTGGAATGGGTTCCCGCTACGGCGGTCTCAAGCAAGTCGATCCCGTGGGACCTTCCGGTGAAGCGATTCTCGACTATTCCGTTTTCGACGCGCACCGCGCCGGTTTCGGAAAGGTCGTTTTCGTGATACGCCGCGATTTCGAGAAAGAGTTCAAGGAAAAGATCGGATCGAAATACGAAGGCTTCATCCCTGTCGACTACGCCTTCCAGGACATCTCCGACCTGCCGCAGGGCTGTTCCGTCCCGGCGGAGCGCTCGAAGCCGTGGGGCACCGCGCACGCCATCCGCGCCGCGCGCTCGGCCGTATCCTGCCCCTTCGCCGCGATCAACGCAGACGACTTCTACGGGCGCGACGCATTCGCGAAACTCGCCGCGTTCCTTTCGTCCGGGCCGATCCGGGAAAACGGCAAGGCGCGTTTCGCCATGGTGGGCTACAGGCTCGACCTTACGCTTTCCGACAACGGAACCGTCGCGCGCGGCATCTGCACCGTGACGCCCGACGGACGCCTCGCCGGCGTCAAGGAAATGACGAAGCTCGCGCGCGTCCCGGGCGGCGCCGAGAATCGCGAGGACCCCTCCTCCCCCGTGAAACTGACCGGGCTCGAGCGCGTTTCGATGAACCTTTGGGGATTCACGCCGGAGCTTTTCGCCGCGCTCGAGGAGCGTTTCCCCGCGTGGCTCGACGCGAACGCGTCCAATCCGAAGGCGGAATGGTACATCCCGTTCGTCGTGGACGAAATGATCCGCGAAGGCCGCGCCGACGTAACCGTGCTGCCCACCGACAGTTCGTGGTTCGGCGTCACGTACCGCGAAGACAAGCCTGCGGTCGTGGCCGCGATACGCGCTTTGACCGACGCCGGCGAATATCCCGCACGCCTTCTGCCGCAGTGAGCGCATTCGACCGCGCCGCCGTCCGGCTTTTGGACGCGATATGGCCGCGCGCCTGCGAAGCGCCCGGATGCGGCCGCAGGGCGGACCGCCCGGATTCGCTTCTCTGCTCCGCCTGCGCCGCCGCGCTTCCGTACGCTTCCGGCGCGGCCTGCTCAAAGTGCGGGCGGACTTTCCCCGGACAGGCTTCCGCGGATTTCGTGTGCGATCTCTGTCTGAAGGAAAAACATCCCGCCTTCGACCGCGCGTGCCATGCGCTTGAATACATCCCGCCCGTGGACGCGCTCGTCGACATCTTCAAGTACCGCGGCGGCAGATGGCTCGCGCGCGATCTTGCAGGATTCCTCGAAGCCGCGGTCCGCGCCAGACTGCCGTTCGCAGAAGCCGATTTGATCGTGCCCGTCCCGCTTCATCCCGAAAGAATGCGCCGCCGCGGCTACAACCAGGCCGCGGAACTCGCCGGCATTCTCGGCGCCGGCCTCGGCCGCGCGGTGCGCCGCGACGTCCTTTCGCGGTCCCGCGACACCGGGCACCAGGCGCGCCTCGGGCGCGCGGAAAGGCTGGCGAACGTCAAGGGCGCTTTCAAGGCGGAAAAACCGGAATTCGTGCGCGGGCGCGCGGTGATTCTGGTGGACGACGTCATGACGACCGGCGCGACGCTCGGCGAGTGCGCGTCGGCGTTGAAGGCCGCGGGAGCGGCCGTTGTGTGGGCCGCGACCGTCGCGGCGGCTGTGTGAACAGGCGGAGGTTGTCTTGGAAAAAACGGAAAAAGGAAACGGCGCCGCCGCAAGACGCGCGGCGATATTCGCGATAGCGGCCTGGCTCCCCGAAGCGGACAGGCCCGACGTGCGCGGCGCTCTCGTCCCGGACGGAATCGCACCCGAAGGCGAGCGCGGTTTCGTGCAGGATATCGTGTACACCGCGGTGCGCAGACGGCGCGCGATAGATTTCGCGCTCGGCGGACTCGTCCGCAGGATGCCGCGCGGAGAAACCCTTGCGGCGCTCTACGCCGGCGCCGCGCAGATTCTTTTCGGCGACGGGAAGATTCCGGATTTCGCGGCCGTGAACGAAACCGTCGCCGCCGCGAAAGCCTCCGGACGCGGGGCGGCTTCGTTCGTAAACGCCGTC
>CACYEO010000119.1 GCA_902773475.1 uncultured bacterium
AAATAACCCTTGTCTAACATGCTTTTTTGTGAGATACTTGCGTCAAACAAACCACTCAACAGGGAGTTCATCCAAGTGAACGACACCACAGAGAAGATGACGCCTGAGCTCGAGGCGTTCATCAAAGAATGGAAATCGAAGCCCGGCAACCTCATAATGGTTCTGCACAGGGTCCAGCAGACTTACGGGTACATCCCGCGCAACATCGCCATCGAAACGTCGAACCTGCTCGACGTTCCTCTCGCGAAGATCTACGGCGTGATAACATTCTACAATTTCTTCAAGCTCCAGAAGGCGGGCAAGTACCTTGTTCAGGTGTGTCTGGGCACGGCCTGCTATCTGCGCGGAGGCGACGATCTCCTCAAGGAGTTCGAAAAGCAGCTCGGCGTGGGGCTGAACGTGACGACTCCCGACGGTCTGTTCTCGGTGGAGGCGGTGCGCTGCCTCGGCTGCTGCGGACTCGCGCCGGTGGTGGTCGTGAACGGCGAAGTCCACGGCAAGCTCGCCGCCAAGGACGTCGCGGGACTGATCGAGAACTGCCGCAAGGCCGAATAACAGACCCCTTCCCCGATGCACGCGACCATAGCCGACGTAATCTGCGACACCGTGCAGAATTCCATCGAGGCCGGTGCGGGGAACATAGGTTTGACACTCGTCGAAGACGGAAAGATGATCCGCGTTGAGATAACGGACGACGGCAAAGGGATGGATCCAGAAACGCTGAAGCGCGCATGGGATCCGTTCTACACCGAACCGGGCAAGCACGCCAAGAGGCGTGTCGGCCTTGGGCTTCCGCTTCTCAGGCAGATTGCCGAAGCCACAGGCGGCGAGGCGGTTCTCGAAAGCGAAAAGGGCAAAGGCACGCGGCTTGCGTATTCCTTCGCGGCCGACAACGTGGACACCCCTCCGATGGGCGACATCGCGGGGACGATCCTGACGCTTTTCAACTACGACGGAACGTTCGAACTCGCGTTCAGGCACGAGGCGCACGGACGTTCGTACGAAATCACGCGCAGCGAACTCGCGGACGCGGCGGGTTCCCTGCAGGACGCGGCCGGGCTTTCGCTCGCGTCCGCATTTCTAAAAGACCAGGAGGCGGATTTGAAATCCGCCTGACAATACGCTTTTCCGGAAAGGGAGGACAAACAATGGCGAAACTCACACTCGAAGCCCTGCGCAAGATGCGCAATGAAACACAACAGGCGATGTCCATGCGCGATTCGTCCAAGAAGGACGTGCAGGTCATAGTCGGAATGGGAACCTGCGGAATCGCCGCCGGCGCAAAGGATGCGTTCGGCGCGATAGTCGACGCGATCGCATCGAAGGGCCTCACGAACGTTCTCGTGCGCCAGACGGGCTGCATGGGCCTGTGCCACTCGGAGCCGACGGTCGAAGTCGTCGCGCCCGACATGCCGGCCGTGATATACGGAAACGTAAACGCCGACGTCGCGCGGGAAATAGTCGAAACACACGTCATCGGACGCAAACTTCTCGACGGCCACATCTGCGACCGTCCGTCCGTGGACATAATCGCGAACAAGTGACGCTGAGGAGCGAATCCATGGCTTACCAACAGTATCTTCTCGTCTGCGGCGGAACGGCGTGCACGTCCGGGCAGTCTCTCGAACTCGCGGCGAACCTCGAAAAAGGCATCGAAGCCGCAGGCCTTTCGGAACGCGTCCAGGTCGTCCGCACGGGCTGTCTGGGCTTCTGCGAAAAAGGCCCGATCGTGAAAGTCCTTCCCGAAGGCACGTTCTACGTGTGCGTGAAGCCGGAGGACGCGGCGGAAATCGTAAAGGAGCACGTGGTGAAAGGCCGCGTCGTTCCGCGCCTGCTCTACGACGAGAAGCAGGCGAAAACGCTCGTCGGCGAAGAGAACATCCCGTTCTACCAGAAGCAGTTCCGCATCGTGCTGAGAAACTGCGGCGTGATCGATCCGGAGAAGATCGAAGACTACGTGGCGCGCGACGGCTACAAGGCGCTCGAAAAAGTCCTTTTCGAAATGAAGCCCGAAGACGTCGTGGATGAAATCCTCAAGTCCGGTCTCCGCGGACGCGGCGGCGCGGGCTTCCCGACAGGACGCAAATGGCAGTTCGCCGCGGCGCAGCCCAAGGGCCAGAAATACATGGTCTGCAACGCCGACGAAGGCGACCCCGGCGCGTATATGGACCGTTCCACCCTCGAGGGCGACCCCCACTCCGTGCTCGAAGCCATGACGATCGCCGGATACGCCATCGGCGCTTCGAAGGGCTTCATCTACATCCGCGCCGAATACCCGCTTGCCATACACCGTCTCGAAGTGGCGATCAAGCAGGCGCGCGAACTCGGATTGCTCGGCGACGACATCCTCGGTTCCGGATTCAGCTTCGACATCGAACTGCGCTTCGGCGCCGGCGCATTCGTGTGCGGCGAAGAAACCGCGCTGCTGCAGTCCATCGAAGGCAACCGCGGCATGCCCCGCCCGCGTCCGCCCTTCCCCGCCGTGAAAGGGCTCTGGGGCCGTCCGACGGTCATCAACAACGTCGAGACGCTCGCAAACATCCCCGTCATCATCATGAAGGGCTGGCAGTGGTTCTCGGGCATCGGCACGGAAACGACGAAAGGCACCAAGGTTTTCGCGCTCACCGGCAAGGTGAACAACTCCGGCCTTATCGAAGTTCCGATGGGGACGACCCTCCGCGAAATCATATTCGAAATCGGCGGCGGCATCCGCAACGGCCACCGTTTCAAGGCTGCGCAGACCGGCGGACCTTCCGGCGGCATCATCCCGCCCCAGTTCCTCGACACGCCCATCGACTACGAATCGCTCGCCAAGATCGGCTCCATCATGGGCTCCGGCGGTCTTATCGTCATGGACGAAACGGACTGCGTGGTCGACATCGCCAAGTTCTACCTGGACTTCACGGTCGATGAAAGCTGCGGCAAGTGCGCACCGTGCCGCATCGGCGGACGCAAGCTTCTCAACTATTTGAAGAAGATCACCGACGGACGCGGAACGGAGCAGGACATAAAGGACATGGAAGCGATCTGCGACGCCATGAACAAGGCATCGCTCTGCGGCCTCGGCCAGACAGCCTCCAATCCGGTCAAGTCCACGCTCCGCTACTTCATGGACGAATACCTCGAACACGTGAACGAGCGCAAGTGCCGCGCCGGCAAGTGCGCGAAACTCGTCCGCTATTCCATCGACCCCGAAAAGTGCAAAGGTTGCACGATGTGCGCGCGCAAGTGCCCCGCCGGCGCGATTTCCGGAACCGTCAGGCAGCCGCATTCGATCGACCAGACGAAGTGCGTAAAGTGCGGCGCCTGCGAATCCACCTGCAAATTCGGAGCGATATCGCACGGTTGACAGCCGCGCGGAGGCGTCCGCGCCTCCGCGGACCTTGAAAAGGAAAAGGAAGTTTTGCCATGGAAACAGAAATGATCGCCCTTGAAATCAACGGCAAGTCCGTAGAAGTCCCGAAAGGCACGTCGATCCTCCAGGCGGCCAAAGCCGCCCATATCAAGATTCCGACGCTCTGCTACCATCCGGACCTCAAGCCCGGCGCGAGCTGCGGCATCTGCGTGGTGCGCCAGCT
>CACYEO010000120.1 GCA_902773475.1 uncultured bacterium
GCTTCTGCAGCTTGTAAACGACGTGCTCGATCTGTCGCAGATGGATCTCGGAAAACTGAAGTTCAACCTTGAGCCGTCCGACGTAGGGGAGGTCGTGCGGGAGACGGCGATGATGTTCCGTCCGCAGGTGCATGACAGAAACCAGACCCTGGACATGGACATACCGCGGCTTCCGCGCCTGATGGTCGATCCGTACCGCTTCCGGCAGATGCTTTTCAATTTCATCGGCAACGCGGTCAAATACGCCGGGCCATGCACGATACGCGTGTCGGTCGCCTACGAAGGAGGCATTCTAAAGACGACAGTCTCTGATAACGGACGCGGCGTCCCCGAAGACAAGGCGAAGTTCCTGATGCAGCCGTTCGTGCAGGCGGACATAAAAAACCACGCGGACGGCCGCGGACTCGGGCTGGCCATCTGCAAGCGGCTCGTCGAACTTGAAAACGGAACGATTTCAATCGACACGGCGCCCGGCAAAGGGTTCACGATCCACACCGAAGTTCCTGTTTCCGTCGCGCCGGGGGAGGAAGCGCCGCACGGAAAGAACGCCACCGCGTCAGCATCCGCGAAATCCGGGATGCCGAAGCGCATTCTTGTAGTAGACGATTCGCCCGTGAACCGCATGGTGCTGAAGGCGATGCTCGCAAAACTGGGCGTAAAAGACGTCGAACTGGCGACGGACGGTGCTGCGGCGCTCGCGAAACTGGAGAACGATCCCGGATTCGACTGGGTTCTTTCCGACATGTGGATGCCGGTCATGGACGGCACCGAACTCATAAAGCGCATCCGCGCCGACGCCAGGCTTGCGCAACTCAAAGTATGTTCCGTCACGGCCGACATCGAAGCGCGCACGGACTACAGGGAAGAGGGCTTCGATGCGCTGATCCTGAAGCCGGTGACGACCGACAACCTCAAGGAGCTTTTCACCCCTGTACCGGAAAACAGGGGATAAAGGCGCGCCGCCGGCTGCGGACGGAACGGACGCCATCCAAAAAACGCGGACATGACCATATTCATAATAGGCGCCGGCTTCACCGGCATGCAACTGGCAAAAAGGCTTGTGCTGGAACACAACAAGGTCGTGCTCGTAGACAACGACCCGGAAAAAGTGCGCCATGCAAGCGACGAACTCGACTGCACGGTGATCGAAGCCGACGGCAACAGCATCGAAGTCCTTGAACAGGCGGGCATAGAATCGGCAGACGCCTTCGTGTCTCTCACGGGAGACGACGAACTCAATATGATCGCGTGCCAGATAGTCGATTCGGCCTACCCCGGCATCCTCAAAATCGCCCGCGTGCGCAACTACGCCTACTACTCCGCCGTGGAGAGCGCAAGCCGCCGCAGACGCACGTCCGGAACGGACGCCGTGCGCGCGATGTACGGCATGGACGCGATGGTCAACCCGGACGTGGCCGCCGCGGACGCGATACACCGCGCCGTCGAATACGGCGCAGTCGGCAACGTCATCGACTTGAAAGACGGGTTCATCCTGACCACCGTCAAAATCGGCTCCGGCAGCATCCTGGCGGGACGCCAGATGCGGGAAATCTCCCGCCTCGACGGATGGGACTACCTTGTCGCCTTCGCCGAAACCGCATCCGGAGCGTCCATCCCGAGGGGCGACACTGTCGTAAACGCGGGAGACACGCTCGGGATCGTTTCGCGGACGGACGAGCTGCCCAGAATCGCGCAGTTCGCGAAAACGTCGCGCGAGACGTTCCGGCGCATCGTAGTCTTCGGCGCGGACCGCGTAGGCTCCATGCTGATACCGCTCATAGCGGAAAAAAACCGGCGTTCGCTGTGGCAGGCGGTTTTCGGCGGCAAACAGGGGGAACGCGGCCGGGAGGTCATAGCGGTGGACCGCAACGCCGAACGCTGCCGCGAAATAGCCGAACGCCATCCCGACGTGCGCGTCCTGTGCGGCGACATAACGGACGAAGCGCTGATGAACGAGGAAAACCTCTACGACTGCGACTTGATAGCGGCGGCCTCCGGAAACTACGAACTGAACCTGGTAACCGCCGCCTACATGAAATCCAAAGGCGCGAGCAAGGCAGTCGCTCTGACCGCCAGCACCGCATACGGCGCGGTAGCGAGCAAACTCGGAATCGACGTCGCCGTCCCGATGCGCGGCACGGTAGTGGACAGCATCATGAGCCATCTGCGCGGGCGCAACGTATCGGCCGTCCACTCCGTATGCGACCTGCGCTTCGAGATAGTCGAAGGCGACATTTCGGACAAAAGCAAGTTCGCCGGCAAAAAACTGCGCGAGCTCGGCGACATGGACGGAGAGTTCCTCCTGCTGCTGGCGGAAAATTCCGAAGGCGCAACCGCCATACCCAACGGCGGCACGACGCTCGAGGCCGGTTCGCACGTTGTGCTGATAGCAAAGTCCGGCGACACGGAACTTCTTGCGAGAATCTGCGGGAAATAAAGGACCGGCCATGCTGCTTTCGATCCTCAGGATCCTGACGTACATCCTCGGCATCGCCGGTTCCGCGCTTCTCCTGCCGCTCGCGGTGGCGGCGGCGGATTCCGACTGGCGGACCGCTGCGGCGTTTCTGTTCCCGCTGCTCGCCGGATGGGCTGCGGCCGCGGCTTTCTGGTTCGCGGTGCGCAAGCGCCCGAAGGTGTTCGACGTGAAAAGCGCGTTCTGCGTAGTTGGGCTTATATGGATCGTGATATGCCTGTTCGGCTCGATCCCGCTGTACTTCAGCGGCGCGTTCCCGTCCTACACGGACGCTTTGTTCGAAAGCGTGAGCGGCTTTACCACGACCGGGGCGTCGGTGCTGCCGGAAGTGGAATCCCTGCCGCGAAGCGTAAATCTGTGGCGGTGCGAAACGCACTGGCTCGGCGGCATGGGCGTCATCGCGCTTGCGGTGGCGCTCATTCCGCTTCTCGGCATCGGCGGATTCAGGCTGATAAAGGCCGAAACGACCGGACCGGACAAGGGGAAACTCACGTCCTTCATCGCGAACACCGCAAAATCGCTGTGGCTGATCCATGTGACGCTCACGGTCGCGCAGGCCCTGCTTCTGCACATCGCAGGCATGGGCTGGGTGGATTCCCTGTCGCACGCCTTTTCGACCATGGGAACGGGCGGATTCTCCACGCGCAACGCAAGCGTAGGCTCGTTCGGCCTGCCGGCCGCAGAATGGATATGCATCGTCTTCATGCTCCTGGCGTCCGTAAACTTCGCGCTCTACTACAGGCTTTTCACAGGGCGCGCGCGCGAAGCGGCGCAAGACTCCGAACTGCGCGCCTTTGCGGTCGTGGTTCTCGCGGCGATTGCGGCGACGACGGCGATAGAGGCCGGATCCGCCGCTCCATTTGCCAAAACCTTCCGCGACGTGTCGTTTCAAATATCGTCGATAGTCTCCACGACGGGCTTCATGACGGCGGACTACACCTTGTGGCGCCCGCCGGCCCAGGTTATAGTGCTTGTGCTGTTTTTCATAGGCGGGTGCTCAGGCTCCACCGCAGGAGGGATCAAGGCGATCCGGTGGACGATTCTGGCCAAGGAGATCGGCAACGAAATGCGGCGGATCGTCCATCCGCACCAGGTGTTCACGCTGCGCATAAACGGCAGGGCGGGGCAGGAAACGCTCGTGCCCGCCGTAGCTTCGTTCATTCTGACGTACTTCATCCTTGTGCTTGCCACCACATTCGCAGGCGCGATCGCCGGCTTCGACATATTGACGTCTTTCACCGCCGCCGCAAGCATGGTCGGGAACATCGGTCCGGCGTTCGGACGGCTCGGCCCCACCGCAAACTACGGAATGCTGCCTGCGCCCCTGAAACTATGGTACTGCTTCGCGATGCTCGCCGGACGCTTGGAGATTTACACGCTCCTGATCATGATCGGACGCGCATTTCACGTTTCCGCCGCATCGAAAGAACAGCGCCGGCAGACGGCCCCCGCGCAAGGCAAAAGCCAATCCGGCCGGTAGAATCCTCTTCAACGCAGAGCGCCGGGAAACCGGACGCCGCGCATTCCTCAGCGGTTATTGCAGGCTTTTCCGGGTCGGCTACTCGGAAGGCGAGAGGCCGACCCTTATTCGAAAAAACTTATGCCCGGCTCATCGACTGTCGCGGTGCGTGATATCGCCGCTCCAGACGAAACCGTTTCGCCGGCAACATCGATAGTCCAGTCATCATCGCCGGGCGTTTTCACATCAAGATACGCCTTAACCGTCACGCCGGACAGTTCCGCAGGAACGGAACTGCGGGGAATTTCGATAGCGACTTTTCCAGTCTCCTCCGGCTGTTCCGCCGCAGCCGCGCATATAACGGCATTCTCGGCATCGTTCGGATCAAGTCCCATGCAGTAGCTCTGCCAAACCGGAATGCCGTTCGCTCCGGTTTTCTGAAGCGCGGCTTCGATTTCCGCAGCGCTGCTTTCACCATCGGCGGAAGTGTTGTCGTCTATCCACGCGACCGGCACGGCCAACCTGCCTGGCGATTCCTCCGCTATCTTGATATAGAAATAATCTGCTACTTTTACAACAAGTTCGTGAGCTTCATTGACCGATAATTTCGCCCAGAAAACGGAGTCATCGGCAAGATTGATTTTGCCGCTCGTCACGGCATCTTCAGGCACATTCCCGTTTGCCGTAAGGACGTATTCCGCTCCAAAATCAAAATTCAATCCTTCGTCTGCGGCCACCTTGACCTTCACACTGCCCGTTTCGGGGAGCAAAAGCGACTTGCCGGAATTGATCGAAAGCGCCGGCACGCTTGTCGTGTTTGTCGATGAAAGATGATAGGCGAGCGTCGCGCCGTCTTCCAGCGTGACATTGTTCAACGCGACCGCCGCCGTGCCCGTCATCGAAAGCGTAGCCTGCGACGCTATCGTGATATTCGTCACCGCC
>CACYEO010000121.1 GCA_902773475.1 uncultured bacterium
CGGGGCGGCCTTGCCACATCTTGCGCCCCGCCGGCTGACAGCTAACAGCCATCTGCTATCTGCTAATTGGGTGAAGATTTACAGGATTGGGAAGGATTTGGGTGTTTTGGGGGGCTTTTGGGCGCATCTGCGGTTTTTACCCATGCGGTTTGAGATAGGAAACAACCGGAACAACTGGAAAAAACAACGAGTCTGCGCCAAAGGAATGTTGTTTCAAACAGTTGTTTCCCATAATCAAAAAGCCAGACGGTGAATTACGCAGATGCGCCCGGGTGCGGCGGGAATCATGAAACCATGATGTTGAAGTAGTCGCACACGCGCGTGACGCTTTCCGGGACTGGCGCGGTCGAAAGCCAGCAGGCGAGCGAATCTTCGTCCTGCGGGTCGAACCCGTGCATTCCGTTCAGCGGCTTGACGCCCATGTCCGAAGGGCAGAACTGGATTCCCGCGGCGGACAGGAACACGCCGTCGCCGAATTTTCCGTCTTCGCGCCAGATTCCGTGCCTGCGCTTCTCTTCATCCGAAAGCCAATGTCCGGGAAACTTCGAAAACGCCTTTTCGACTTTCTCCTTCGCGCCCGGCTTCAGCCACCAGAACCTGGCCATCGTGGAATCGATCGCGCTCGCGTAGTCCCGGCCCCACTCCAGCCCCGTTTCCGCCAGGGCCGCAGGCGCGTCCGAAGTCCCGCGCAGCGGCGTCATCCCGTGGTCGGAGAACACGGTCAGTTCGAAAGGCCGCCCGGCGCTTTCGAGCGCCGAATGGAGCGCGCGGATCCTTTCGGCGTAGGCTTCGACCTTCGGACGGAGCACTTCGTCGCGCCCCACGTTGTCGTGCTGGATCGCGTCGAATGCCGCCGAATATACGAAAAGCCGGTCCGTCCCGCCTTCGCGCAGGAGTTTTTCGGCTTCGCGGAAATTGTGATCCTCGGACATCCGCCAGTCCGAGATATGGTATCTGAAACCCTTTTCGCCCCAGACGTCGGCGAGGTTTTTCACAGGCGCGAGGCCGCCGGGGACGAACATGTCCGTCTTTTCGCAGTAGTCCATGGACGGCAGATGCGAAAGATCGATTCCGTAAAGCTGGAAATATCCGGTGAATCCGTACAGGCGTTTCACGATGCGCGAGAGCACGTTCCTGACGCGGCCTCTGCGCCAGAAGCTCTTCGGAAAGAAGAACGGCGCGGCGAAGCGCATCGCGCGGAACGGGCTTTTTCCCGGCGCGTAGTCGTAGAACGCGAGATGCCCGTGTACGGCGGGGCGCTCGCCGCTGAGGATTGTGGGGATCGCGGTGCAGCTGTACCCGAACTGCATTTCCACGCTCCGGCGTTCGGGAAGAAGATCTTCGAGAAACCGGTAGCGGCACGCCTGTTTCCATCCAAGCGCGTCCACGAACACGAAAACTTTTGCTTTGTCGGCTTTCACCCCGCGAAATTACCACATGCCCGTCGGTTCCGCAAGAGGAAATTTGCCCCGCTACGGCCAACGCATCAAAAATTCCTTCTCCCCGCTGACGCGAGGTAGAACGAATTTTTGATGCGTTGGCCGTAATTTGCCCCGCCTGCCGTAGTTTTCGGCAGATTTGCCCGCAGACGCGGGATTTGCTAAAATCCCGCTTGCGGTTTTCCCGCGCTTTCAACTGGACGATCCGCGTTTGCGGATTCATACGGAACACTTGCGACATGGCCACGAGAAAAACATCCGCCGCCGGCACGGCAAAAAAAACATCGAAGCAG
Source organism: uncultured bacterium (assembly GCA_902773475.1). GTDB lineage: Bacteria > Verrucomicrobiota > Kiritimatiellia > RFP12 > UBA1067 > CADCBS01. Next base: position 1,733 of record CACYEO010000121.1, read on the forward strand.
AAAGAGCCTTCCGTCCCTACGTTCGAGGCGGACGAATCTTCCGCGACAGCGCGCTTCCATTCCGCGCGCGAATACCAGGTGTATTTCACGAACGGCGTCTTTTCGGGCGAAAACCCCGCGCTCGCCTCCGCAATCGCCCGGATGAAGGCGTCCGGCGCAACCGGGCGCGTCTTCGCCGTGGTGGACTACAATGTCGCCCGCCAGACGCAGGATCTTCCCGCGCGCGCTGCGGCCGCGCTGGCCGCGGCCGGCGCCGAGGCCGTGGGCAAGCCCGCGCTTGCGCCCGGCGGCGAGCAGTGCAAAAACGACGGCGGCAGAACCGCGCTCGCGCTCGCCAACACTTTCCTGAACGCGGGCGCCGGCGCAGGCGACTGCATCCTCGCCATCGGCGGCGGATCCGTCCTCGACGCGGCGGGATTCGCCGTTTCGATGCTTCACGGCGGAACGCATTTCATCCGCATGCCCACGACCCTGCTGGCGCAATGCGCTTCGGGGTCGGCTTTCAAGGCGTCCGTCGATTCGCAAGGCGTGAAAGACTCTCTTTCCCTGCCCTGCGTCCCGGACGCTTCGATTGTGGATTTTTCGTTCCTCTCCTCGCTCACTCCCGAAAATCTCCGCAACGGCATTCCGGAAGCGATCAAGACTGCGGCGGTATGCGACCGCGATTTTCTCGCATGGATCGACGCCAACGCCTCCGCTCTGCTCGCGCGCAACGCGCCGTGCATAGAAGAACTCGTGCGCCGCACCGTGTCGCTGCAGTTGAAAGCGGCCGCCGAATGCGGCGATCCCGCGGCTTACGCGCGGAGCGGAGCGGCCAATTTCGGCGTGTGGACCGCAGGCCGCATGGAGGCGCTCGCGAACTGGCGGCTGTGGCACGGATACGCGCTCGCGACTGGCATGTGCATAGACGTCGCGTACGCGGTCCAGAACCGCTGGCTTGCGGAAGAGGAGGGCGACGCGATCTGCACGGCGATATGCAAGACCGGCGGAATGTACGGCGCGGAGCGGTTCGGCTCTGTGCTCGACAACGCGGAGAAAGTCGCCGGGGCGATAGACGAGCGCATCGCCGCCGCTGCAGGCTGCGGCGCGTTCGCCTTCCCCGGCCCCGTCGGGGAAGCGCATCTGGAAGACGGCGTGGACGCCGGAATCTACGCGAAAATCGTCGCGGAATTCCGCAGGACGAGCCGCGAGATGGCCGAATACAGGCGCGCGCGGGCCGCGGCCGAGGGCCGCCCCGCCGAGCCGCCGCCCGAAGAGCCGCCGTCCGGCCCGGAAGAAGAGACGCCTGCGGCGGAGAACGAACCCGTCCGCGACGCGGAAGAAGCCGAAACGCAGACCGCGCCTTCCGAGGCGCCGGAAGAATACGTGGAGCCGATAGAGGCGGATGAACTCTAAACCGCTTTTCTGCATCGTAGATTTGATGCCGTTCCTGTACCGCGGGCACTTCGTCTTCCTGAAGAGCCCGCGCATGACGGCAGACGGCGTGAACACGTCCGCCCTGAACGGACTCGCGAACGGCCTCGCCGCGCTCCTTTCGAAACATGTGCCCGCATATCTCGCCATCGCCGCGGATCCCGGCGGGCCGACGTTCCGCCACGAGGCGTATCCGCCGTACAAGGCGCAGCGCGCCAAAATGCCGGAAGACATCGCCGCCGCGATTCCGCAGGCTATGGAGTTCGCCTCCGCGATGCGCATACCCGTGGTGCGCGTCGACGGTTTCGAGGCCGACGACGTAATGGGCACGCTTGCGAAACGCGCCGCCGGCGCGGGTTTCGAAGTGATGCTCGTGACGCCTGACAAAGACGCCGCGCAGCTCGTCGGCCCGGGCATTTCGCTAGTGCGGCCCGCGCACGGGACCGACGGCCCTGAAGTCTACGACGAAAAGCGCGTGTGCGAGCACTGGTCGATATCCTCCCCCGCGCAGATGGTGGACTATCTCGCTCTCGCCGGAGACGCTTCGGACAACATCCCCGGCATAAAAGGCGTAGGCGAAAAAACGGCGATATCGCTCCTGTCCAAATACGGAACCGTGGAGGGGATAGTGGAACACGCCGCGGAGATTCCCGGAAAACTGGGCGAAAAGATCGCGGCGGGCGCGGAAGACGCGAAAATCTCGAAATTCCTCGCCGCAATCCGCACGGACGCCCCCGTGGATGCCGGACTGGAAACGTTCAAGCGCGTCCCACACGATTCCGAAGCGCTCGCGCGGTTCTGCGCGAGATACGAACTCAACAGGATATACGCGCGGCTGACAGGCGGAGAAGAACCGCCCGCCCCGGCGGAAAAGACGTACAAGACGATCGCGGACGTCCCGCACGACTACCGGCTCGTCCAGACGCCCGAAGAAGCGCGCGAACTCGCGAAGGAACTCATGCGCTTCGGGCGCATCGCCTTCGATACGGAAACGTCCGGGCTTTCGCCGCGCACCGACGTCCTGGCGGGAATCAGTTTCGCCACGGAGCCGGGCCGCGCCTGGTACGCCGCCGTTCCGCGCCATTCGCGCTTTTCCGGCGCGGACGCCGGAAAACCGCGCACCGCGCCTGCGGACGACCTGTTTTCGTTCGCGGCGGCGGCAGCCTCCCCCGCGGCGGAAGAAGATTCCGCGGCGGCGCGGGCGCGCGATTTCGTGCGCATATTCGCGCCTGTCTTCGCCGACCCGTCGAAAATCCTCGTGGCGCAGAATTCCAAATTCGACATCGCCATCCTGAAACGCTACGGCATTGAATTCGGCTCCGCGCCGCACGACACGATGCTGGAGCACTACACTCTCGACGCCGCCGCGCGGCACGACATGACGAACCTCTCGCGAGAGTTTCTGGGCTACGACCCCGTGCCGATCGAAAAACTCATAGGCGCGCCGAAGCGCGGCGTGAAACAGCGTCTCATGACCGAACTCGCGCCCGTCGAAGTCCTGGACTACGCGGCGGAAGACGCCGACGTCACGCTGCGTCTCGACGGCGTGCTGCGGCCGAAAGTGCGCGAATGCGGTCTTGAAAAGATCCTCGAGGAAAGCGAAGAGCCGCTTGCTGAAGTCCTTGCGGACATGGAAAGCGAAGGCGTGCGCATCGATCCCGCCGCCCTGCGCGCCTACGGCCGCGAACTGGACGGAGAAATCGCGTCCATCGCGGCGAACGTCCGCGCGATCGCGGCGGACGAATCGCTGAATCTCGATTCGCCCAGACAGCTGGGCGAATTCCTCTTCAGCAAACTCGCGCTCGGCGCGGGTTCGGCAAAGAAGACGTCGGGGGGGCAGTACGCCACGGACGAGGCGACGCTTGCGAAATACGCCGCCGAAGCGCCGGTGGTGCGCATGATACTGGACTACCGCGAACTCGCGAAGCTCAAATCGACATACGCGGAAAAGCTTCCCGCCTGCATCGATCCCGCGGACGGGCGCGTCCACACGAATTTCTCGCAGGCGTCGACCGGGACGGGCCGCCTCGCCTCTTCCGGGCCGAACCTCCAGAACATCCCGGTCCGCTCCGAACGCGGCCGCCACATACGCGCGGCGTTCATCCCGCGCGACTCAGGCCACCTTCTCGTATCCGCCGACTATTCGCAGATAGAACTGCGCATCATGGCGGCGATGGCGCGCGACGAATCCATGCTGGCCGCTTTCGCGGCCGGCGAGGACATCCACCGCGAAACCGCCGCGCGCGTCTTCGGCGTTCCGCCGGAGGAAGTGACCGTGCAGCAGCGCTCGCGCTGCAAGATGGTGAATTTCGGGATCATATACGGAATATCGGCGTTCGGACTTTCCCAGCGGCTGGGCATACCGCGGCGCGAAGCCGCCGCGCTGATCGACACGTATTTCCGCGAATATCCGCGCATAAAGGAATTCATGGAAAAGGCCGTCGCGGACGCCCGGGCCAAAGGATACGCCGAGACGCTTTCGGGACGCCGCCGCACGCTGCGCGACATCGTTTCGCGCAACGCTCCCGCGCGCCAGGCCGCCGAGCGCGACGCGATAAACACCCCGGTGCAGGGAACCGCCGCCGATCTGATGAAGATCGCGATGGTAAAGGTTTCGCGCGCGCTGAAGGCTTCGGGCATGAAGACGAAACTCGTTCTGCAGATACACGACGAACTTCTCTTCGACGCGCCGGCGGAAGAAGCCGCAGCCGCCGGGGAACTCGCACGGCGCGAAATGTCCGGCGCGATGGATCTGGGCGTTCCGCTGGAAGTGTCCGTCGGCACGGGGGCGAACTGGCTCGAGGCGCATTGAAATGCACGCGTCGCGCGAAATAGACCTGTCCCTTCTCGACGCGCCCCTGCGCGACGCCGTGGTGGAAACGGCCCGGCTCGCCCGCGCGGCGGGAGGGCGCGCGCTTCTCGTGGGCGGCGCGGTGCGCGATCTCGCCGCCGGCGCGCGCCAGGTGAAAGACGCCGACGTGGAAGTGTTCGGTCTGGAACCGGAGAAACTAAAAAGCGCGATCGGCGCGAAATTCGGATTCGATCCCTGCGGCGAGTCGTTCGGCGTGCTGAAACTGCGCCACCTCGCCGTTGACGTGTCGCTGCCGCGCCGCGAAACGAAACGCGGCAGCGGGCACCGCGGCTTCATGGTGGATTCCGACCCTTCCCTTTCCGTGAAGGAGGCAGCCGCGCGGCGCGACTTCACGGTGAACGCGATGTATTTCGATCCGCTGACAGGAATGTTCGAAGATCCCTGGAACGGAATGCGCGATCTTCAAAACGGCATTCTCCGCCATGTCACGGAAAAATTCGCGGAAGACCCGCTGCGCGTACTGCGCGGAATGCAGTTCGTCGCAAGGTTCGACCTGAAGCCCGCCCCGGAGACGACTGCTCTGTGCCGCACGATGGACATTGAAGGCCTCCCCCCGGAAAGGCTCTTCGAAGAATGGTCGAAATTCCTCCTCAAAGGCGTCGAAATGTCGAAAGGGCTGGAGTTCCTGCGCTCGACAGGATGGCTGCGGCACTTTCCCGAACTCGCCGCGCTCGTAGACTGCCCGCAGGAACCAAGCTGGCATCCGGAAGGAAGCGTGTGGAACCATACGCTGCTGTGCCTGGATTATTTCGCGGCGCACAGGACGGGCGTGCAGTACGAAGATCTCGTGACCGGGCTTGCCGTGCTGTGCCACGACTTCGGAAAGCCCGCCGCGACTTTCCGCGATCCCAAAGACGGACGCATCCGCAGCCCCGGCCACGACGAGGCCGGCGTCGCCCCCGCGCTTTCCTTCCTGCGGCGGCTCACGAACGAAGAGCGCATCCTGCGCGACGTCCCTCCCCTGGTGCAGTGCCACATGCAGCCGTTCGCAATGTGGAAGGCCAAGGCCAAAGACGCGGCGGTGCGCAGGCTCGCCGCCCGCGCGGGGCGCATAGACAGGCTCGTGCGCGTGTCGCGCGCCGATTCGTGCGGGCGCGGCGCGGGATGCAAAGGCATCGACGAAGACTGCAAAGAGCTCGACTGGCTGGAAGCGGCGGCGGAACGCCTTCGCGTCGCGGATTCGGCGCCGAAACCGCTTCTCATGGGGCGGCATCTGATCGAAGCGGGCATGACGCCTTCCGGAGAGTTCGGTCGGATCCTTTCCGCCGCGTACGAAGCGCAGCTCGACGGTGCATTCCGCGATCTCCCCGGCGCACTCTCCTGGTTCGGCGCTTTCACGCGGCGGAAAGCGCATTGAGCGTCGCCCCGCTGTTCCCACTCCGGCTCGCCGCTGCCGGCCGCATAAACGCTCCCTTGTTGTCGTACGCTTGTTGTCGTTCAGGCAATCCGCGCTTATAGAATTCTAGAAATTCTAGAAGTTCTAGAAATCTAGAATTCTAGAATCCTAGGCGGGCGCGAGACATTGGACGCTTTGATTTCGCTTGCCGTTGGGGGCATAAAATGCGATAATTCCACAATTCAAATGGCAGGCAATGTCACAATATTGAGCATTGAACCCGACGCTCTGCGCGGAATACGCGTTACGGACGGCGGGAAGGTTCTTTCGTCCGCGGTCTGGCCGCTCGAGCGCGCGGGCGCGCCGCAGCCTGCGGAAGCGCCGCAGGAAGACGGCGGCGGCGAGACTGCGGCGGATGCGGGCGGCGACACGGAGCCGGCCGCGAGCGCGGGTCTCACCCTTGCGGAAGCGATGCTCGCGGCCAGGAAAAAATTCAAGACGCGCGAAATCGTCCTTGCGATGCCGCTTTCGGGCATTCTCGTAAAGACGTTCTCGATGCCGCCGGAGGCGCGTGAAGACCTTGAATCCGCCGTCTCCGCCGAAATGGAGACGATTTCCCCCTTCCCCGACGAGACGCTCGCCACCGGATGCGAGGCGCTGAGCGAAACCGAAAACGGCATTCTCGTCCTTGCGGCCGCCGTGCCGGAGGCGGTGTCGGCGGAAATCACCGCCGCGCTTTCCGAAAGCGGGCTTCTGGTGCGGCGCACGGACATCGCCGCGTGCGGACTGGCGCGCGCGATGTGGAGCTCGATCATCCCCCCTTCGGCCGGGGAGCGCAAGCTTTCCCTTTTCAAGACGGGGCGGGAATGGGATCTGGTGCTTTGCGGCCGTTCCGGCCCGGTTTTCATGCGCGGCCTGGGCGAAGTCGCTTCGCCGGGCGACATGACACGCGCGGTGATGCTGTCGCTGGCCGAGGCGGAACTCGCCTGCGGGCCTGCGGAGCTTTCGGAGACTGCGGTGTTCGCCTTCCCCGGCGAAGAGCAGTCCGCCGCGGCGTTCGACAGCGAACTTTCGGCGTTCGCGCCGGTCGTGCACGCGACGGTCGAGAATCCGCTTTCGGCGCTGGCCGGTACGGCGGAGCGGATACGCGACGCGCGCGGGTTCGACATCACGCCCGCGTCATGGTCATCCGCGCGTCGCGACGCGCGCTTCAAGCGGAAGATCGCGTTCTTCTCCGCAGCCGGGATTGCAGTCTGGGTCGCGGCCGTGGCCGCGATGGTCGCAGGTCCGGCGATCTACGATTCACGCATGGCGGAAGAGCGGAAAATCTGCGCAAGCCACAAAAGCCAGTACGACAAAGTGGTTTCGATGCGCAAGAAAGTGCGGATGCTCCAGCGTTACGCGGAACGCGACAAGTCCGCGCTCGCGTCGCTGCTCGCCGTCGTGAAAGCGATGCCCGGCGAATCGGAAGGGCTGGTTCTGACCCGCTTCGACTACCAGCGCGATTCGTATCGCGAAGACTCCGGAAAGAAAGAAGCCTCGCGCAGCGACGCGTCGCGTCCGCGCGTGCACATCACCGGGACGGCGGACACGACGGCGGCGGTCTATGCGTTCAAGGACGCGCTTGCGGCGATTCCGGCGGCGTCGTCCGGCGAGAACGGCGAAGAGCCGGGATTCCTTTTCCCGGACGTGGAAATCAAAGGCGACGTGCGCGAAGCCAAGGGGCGGCAGACGTTCACGATAGACGCGTTTTTCGACAAGCGCGAGGACGATGCGCCGCGTAAAAAGCCGTCCAAGCCCAAGGACGGCAAAAACGGCGGGGGGGCGTGATGGCGGAAAAGCAGCAGATGACTCTTCCCCAGATTGCGATCGCGTCGGCAGTGGGCATCGCGCTTTTGTGGCTCGTCACGGCGTTCTACTGGATGGCGGCGGGTTCGGATTCGTGGGACCGGGCGAAGCGGCAGCTGGAAAACGCCCGCAAGGAGCGCGAGGACCAGCAGCGGCTGATCATACGCTATCCGTACTGGCGCGACGCGTATGAAAAAGAGCGCGAGCGCATGCCGGAATACGAAGAAGGGCGCGACATAAGCTCCGAGTGGCTGCGGCTGCTCGACGAAGTGGCGCAGGCGAACAAGCTTTCAATCCGCAGCCGCAAGCCCATCAGGGGCAACGACAGCGAAACGCGCATAGGCGACGTCTGCGAACAGCAGATAGAAGTCGGCAAGTGGGAGGCTTCGCTGCAGGGGCTGGTGCTCGCCATGTACGCATTTGAGAAGGCCGAAGGCCAGATGATAGACATCCGCAAGATTTCCATTGTTCCGAATTCCGCGCGCAAAGGCTTCATGAGCGGCAACCTTTCGCTCACTTGCGCCTACACCCGCTACGAACCGGAGAAAAAGAAGGACCGGGACGGCGGAAAGCCCGCGAAGGCTGGAAAGACCGGCAAGTCCGGCAAAACCGACGACAAAAAGGGAGACGGCAAATGACCCAACGCGACCTTTTGTTTCCACGCGCAGCCGCAGTGTTTGCGGCGTTCGCGGCCTGCGTCGCGCTTGCGCTTTCCGCGCAGGCCCAGACGCGCGTGACTCCGCAGCGTTCGAGCCTGCTCGGCGGGCGCGGCGCCGCCGCGCGCAACCGCGCGAGGGCTGGCGGCGGACAGGAATCCGCAGGCGCCACGACGCTTGGCGCGGCGCTGCGCGACGGCGGATCCACGAACTCCACGTCGTCGCTTGATTTCCGCGACGCGGAACTGCCGATCGTCCTGGCCGCATATTCGCGCGAAACGGGCAGGACGATCATACAGCACCCGAAACTGCCGAACGTGAAAATCAACCTTTCCAGCCCGTCCGGGCAGACGCTGACGCGCGAAAGCTACCTTTGGGCGATCGAATCCGTCCTGCAGATGAACGGCGTGTCGCTTGAGCCGTACGGCGACCATTTCATCCGCGCCTTCCCCAGCGCCGACGCGTCGAAGAACGCGATTCCGCTGATCATGAACGGCGAAGGCATGCTGCCGGAACGCTCGCGCATGGTCTGGCGCTGGATCCCTTTGAAGCACATCAGCGCGGAAGAGGCCCAGAAGGCTCTTGAAAAAGGGTTCAAGTCCGACAACGGGCTTTTCCAGATCTTCGAGCGCGCGAACGCGATGCTCGTGACCGACACGCAGGAAAACATCAACCGCATACTTGAAGTGCTGAAAGTCATCGACGTGAAATCGGTGGCGAACGAAGACGTTTTCGTGCGGCAGATAAAGTTCGCGACGGCGGCCGACGTCAAAAAGGCGCTCGAGACGATCGTGACGGAATCCCAGAAAGAGCAGCAGCAGAAAGAGTCCGCCACGATCAAGCAGTCCGGCTCGCCCGGATTCGCGCGCACGATGGGCCCGCCCTCCATGCCCCGCCCGCTCCTCGGCCGCAGGGAGACGACGAACGAAAAGCCAGCCGAAAAATCCAATACGACGATAGTCGCGGCCATCGACGACGCCGACCGCGGCGTGATCCGCGGCAAGGTGCTGATACTCGACGACGAACGGTCCAACAAGCTTATCGTCATCACCAAGAAGGCCAACATGGACTTCTTCGACAAGGTGATCAAAGAGCTGGACGTGCCCACCGAGCCTGACGTGAAGACCGAAGTCGTGCGCCTGAAGTACGCCACGGCGAAAGAAGTGGCCGACAACATCAACAATCTTCTCAACGGCGGAAGCTCCGGTTCCCAGCGCACGAACCCGAATTCCCGCGCCACGACATCGTCCTCGTCCGGCAACGCCAATCTCACGCGCGGAAGCAGCGGCGGCAGCCCGGCGCCGGCGAGCCGTCCTGCCGCATCGCGGCCCGGAGAGGCCGCCGCGCAGGCCGCGGGCGGGACGGGACGCCTTTCGAAGGAAAACATCACGATCCTCGCCGACGAGCGCATAAACGGCATCATCGTGCAGGCGCGCAACCAGGACATGGCCACGCTTACGAACATCATTTCGAAGATGGACATCCGCCTGTCGCAGGTTCTCATAGAAACGGTGTTCATCCAGGTGGCGCTGGGCGACAACATTTCAACAGGCGTGGACTGGATCCACGGACTTTCCAACGGCGCGCTTTCGGGCGGCGGCGGCAATGCGGCGGCCGGCAAGCTTCCGGCGGCGATCCGCGGGAAGAGGTGGGACTACCCGATAGGCTCGTACTCGACGACGGATGCAGACGGCAAGGTAACAACGACGGACATCCTCGGTCTGCACAAAAGCCGGATCGGCGACATGCTTCCTTTCGGGGCAGACGTCATTTCCGGTGCGTCGAACGTCGTATCGCTCCTTCCCGGAGCGGCCGGCATAAACTACTATCTGCGCTCCGACAAGCTCAACCTCGAAGCGATAATCCAGGCGTCGAAGACCGATTCGCACGCGAAGTTCCTTTCCGCGCCGGTCATCATGACGGTTGACAACAAGGAAGCGACTTTCGAGGCGACGGAAATGCGCTACCTGCTGAAAGGCTATACGTATTCCGGCAACACTTATTCGGGCTCGGCCGTTCCGGACTACGAGCAGAAAGACATCGGCACGACAATCAAGATCACGCCCAAGATCAACCCCGACGGCACGGTGATGCTCACGGTGGACGCGGACTTCAAGCAGATCGGACAGGAGCAGACGATCAAGGCGTCCACCGGGTCGAGCGGGCAGATTTCCGACATCTCCGTTCCCACGTTCACGACGCGCAAACTCCAGGCGGACATTTCCGTGGACAACATGGAAACCGTAGTGTTCGGCGGAATGGTGCAGACTTTGAAATCGCATTCCGAATCCGGCATACCGCTTTTGAAAGACATTCCGTGGATCGGCAAGTGGCTTTTCGGCACCGTGACCGAAAGCGAAGACAGGGCCGAACTTCTCGTGTTCGTGACGCCTTACGTGCTCAACAACGCCGAAGAAGCGCGCCGCGAGGCGCAGCGCCGCAAAGATGCTCTTTCGGACGAGCGTCCGTTCGACACGAACGACTGGTCCGCTTCGCCGCTTGCCGACCCGATGAGCGAAAAGGAGCAGATGCGCAAGCTCGGCGCGAAGTGGGAAGTGGAAGACGAGGACTACGAAGTCTCCAAGAAGATTGAGAAGGCGAAGCGCGAACGCGCCGAGCAGTTGAAGAAACGCGCCGAAGAGGAGGCCCGCGAAAAGGCGGAAGCCTCCGCCGGCGGCGGCAAGACGCGCTGATGGCGCCATCTTTCGACAGGTACGGCGCGGCGAAACGGCGGATGGCGCGGAAAGCGCCGCCGCCGGTTGAGGTCTTCGGCGATTCCGGATTGCTGGACGGTTCCGTGAAGAGCGTAGTCTTCCGCAACGAGGACACGGGCTACACCGTTTTGAGGGTGGTGCCCGTTTCCACGTCGGCGTCGCGGTTTTCCGCGGAGCCCCAGGAAGCGTCCGTAGTGGGCAAGTGCGCCGTCGTCTGGGAAGGCGAGGAAATACACGCTGAAGGCGCATGGGAGAACGACAACGCGCACGGAAGGCAGTTCCGCGCTTCGTCGATCGTCTGCGTAGTGCCGAAATCCATCGAAGGCATACGTCGCTATCTCGCCTCGGGGCTGATAAAAGGCATCGGCAAGGTCAATGCCGGGCGCATCGTGGAGCATTTCGGCGAGCGGACGCTTGAAATACTCGACACCCGGACGGACGCTCTGCGCGAAGTGCCGGGAATCGGAATCAAACGCGCGCGGGAGATAGGGAAAGCCTGGCGCGACCAGCGCGAAATGCGCGAAGTGATGATTTTCACGCAGACGTACGGCATAACAGTGAATCAGACTTCCCGCATATACCGCCGCTACGGAAGCGACACGATTGCGCTCATAAAAGCGGATCCGTACAGACTGTGCCGCGAAATCCGCGGAATCGGCTTTCTCACCGCCGACAGGATAGCGATGTCCGTGGGACTGCCGAAGGATTCGATTCTGCGCGCGCGCGCCGCGATAATCCACACGCTCCGCACCGAAGCGGACGATGGCGGGCACTGCTGGACGCAGGACGTGGATCTTCTTCTGCACGCGCAGGATCTGGTGGGGATATCCGTGGAGACGCTTGCGCAGGCGCTGAAGGACGAAGAAGAGGCGGGACGCGTGGCGGTGCGCGGCGGCAAAGTCTACCTGAAAGACCTGCTGCTTGCGGAATGCCGCACGGCGCAGAGCCTGCGCGATCTTGCCGCGGCGCCGGCCGCCTTCCGGCCGATCGATCCGGAAAAGGCGATTCCCTGGGCGGAACGCGAAAGCGGACTGGTCCTCGCCCCTGCGCAGACCGTCGCCGTCACGTCCGTCCTGAAATCCAAAGTTTCGGTGATCACCGGCGGGCCGGGCGTGGGCAAGACCACGGTCATACGCACGCTCGTCGCCATATTCAAGGCACGGCGGCTGAAGGTGCGCCTGGCGGCTCCGACCGGCCGCGCGGCGAAGCGGATGGGCGAATCCACCGGCGCGGAGGCGCAGACCCTGCACAGGCTTCTCAAATACAATCCGCAGACGAACGAATTCACGTACAACGAAACGAAACGGATGGAAGGCGACGTGTTCATATTCGACGAAATGTCGATGCTGGACATCGAACTCGCCTCGGATCTCCTGGCGGCCATACCGCCGTCCGCCGTCGTGATATTCGTGGGCGACACCGACCAGCTTCCGTCGGTAGGCCCGGGCAACGTCCTGCGCGACATGATTTCTTCCGGCGAAATCCCAGTGGCGCGGCTGACGGAGATTTTCCGCCAGGACAATTCCGGGCTTATCGTGCGCAACGCGCACCGCGTGAACGAAGGGCTTCCTTTCGAGACGCGCGAAGGGGAATCCGACTTTTATTTCGTTCCGCAGGAGGATCCGGCGAAAGCGCTGGCGCTGGCGCTGGATTTCATGACGAACCGCATACCGGCGCACTTCGGCATGGATCCTTTGAAAGACGTGCAGATACTCACCCCGATGCGGCGGAACATTCTGGGCGCGGACAATATAAACCAAGTCGTCCAGGAACGGCTGAACCCGGGCGGGCCCGAAGTCCGGCGCGGCGCATCCGCGTTCCGCAAAGGCGACCGCGTGATGCAGCTGCGGAACAATTACGACAAGGACGTGTACAACGGCGACGTCGGTTTCGTTTCTTCGGTCGATACGGAATCGCGCAGCGTGACGGTTTCGTTCGATTCCCGCGACGTGGAGTACAAGCCGGGCGACCTGGAGGAGATCGCACTGTCGTACGCCTGCACGGTCCACAAGTCGCAGGGGTCGGAATATCCCGCAGTCATCGTGCTGCTGCACAACCAGCACTACATGCTGCTGCAGCGCAATCTTCTTTACACGGCGATAACGCGCGGACGCAGGCTCGTGCTGGTGATAGCATCGCGCTACGCGGTGGGCCAGGCGGTGAAGACGAACGACGTGCGCGAACGCCGCACCGGACTTGCCGCCCGCATCAGGGGCGAAGAGCCGTGAGCGCCGAGACCGCGCTTCCGCAAGTTCCTCTCGTGCTGGCGCCGCTGCGCGGCGTGACGATACTCGCGTTCAGGCGCGTGTTCGCCGCTCCGCTCCGCGAGGCCGGCTTTACGCTTGCGTACTCCCCTTTCGTTTCGGCGACGTCAGACGCCGCGCCGGGCGGATCGTCGCTTGCGGACATTCTCGGCGATCAGCCCCTTCCGCTCGTCCCGCAGGTGATCGGCAAAAAGCCGTCTGCCGTTGCGGCGGTCTTGCGCGCTTTCAAAGACGCCGGGTATTCGCGCGCGGACCTGAACGCCGGATGTCCGTTTCCGATGGTGCGCCGCAAGGGGCGCGGATCGGGGCTTTTAGACAATCCGGATCTTCTTGCGCGGCTGTGCGAAACAGGCGTGAAGGAAATGGGCGAAGGAAACTTTTCCGTGAAGGTGCGTCTGGGAGTGAAGGATCCGTTCACGCTTGAGCGGCGCGTGATGCCGGTTTTGAACTCCTTCCCGCTCGCCTGCGTGACTATCCACGCGCGCACGGCGGAGCAGATGTATTCCGGAGCGGTCGACATGGAACGGTGGATCGCGGCGGCGGCGATGTCGCGCAATCCCGTCGTCTACAACGGGGATGTTTTCACCGGCGGCTTCGAGCCGCGGTTTCCCGCGCAGGCGCGGCCGTGCGCGCTGATGGCCGGGCGCGGCGCCGTGGCGATGGCTGGGCGTCGCGAAGATTCCGCGCAACTTGCGCTTGCATACATGGAAGAAAGCGAAAGGGAACTTTCCGGTCCCGCGCCAGTGCTGGGGAGGATGAAAGAACTCCTTGCGTACTGGAAAGCCCTCCCCCGCTGGAGACGAGTCTGGCCGCTTGCGAAAATCTCCCGCACGCTCGCGGAACTGCGCGCCGCGATCGCGCGCGCGTGACAGTTCCGGAAGCGCCGGAAGTTTTAGCAGTTTTAGAATCCTTTGCCGCTTACGGTGTTAAACGCGCCGCCCTGATTCAACTCAAACACCCAAACACTCAAACACTCAAACACTTTTTCCCGGTGCTCAAGTGAACCGCGGCCATAACAGCCCCAACCGTGCGCCCGTCCGGGAAGGCGCATTGCGCTCGCGCTGTCGCATCGCTCGACAATCGCAAGGAAA
>CACYEO010000122.1 GCA_902773475.1 uncultured bacterium
CGTCGAATCCGCAATCGAAAGATCCGATGGCGTCCAGCGCCTCGCGGCCCTTCAGCACTTTCACCTGCGGAGCGGAATCCTTGGAGCTGTCGTATGTGGTTATGACCACGGTAGCGCTCTCGAAAGGTTTTTGAGGCGCATCCTTGGCTGTCTCCGTCTTTTTGCCCTTGGCGGCGGCGGTCGTGGCGGCTACGGCGATTATCGCTGCCGCCGCTGCAAACTTCTTGATGTCCATTGCTTGTCCTTTCTTTTTTCGCGGCCGGGGAGTCCGGCCGCAGTCACGCAACGAGTATAGCACCTAATCCCGGGCAATGTGTCATAAAAATGTAAAATCCCGGTAAAAAGAAAATGGTTTTTCCGGGGCGCAGACCGCGCCCCGCATTCGGCCGAAATCCGCAGGTTGCGGATTGCGGCAGATGTCAACTCACCGTCCGCTCGCCGAGAGCCGTGGACTGCGAAACGACAATCTTGCGCTCGTAGCAGGCGAAAGCGCCATTGACGATCTTCGCGTCAGGCCTGCGCGCGATCAGATCCACCACCGGCACGACGACAAGCCCTGCGAGCATCGCAAGCGCTCCCGTGTTTATGGGAGACTTCAGGATTTCGGGAACGCTGTCGCGGAAGAATATGCAGAAGAGCGTGAACACCGGAGCGGCAATGAAACACGTCCAGCACGAGGCGGCCGTCGCGCGGCGGGAATAGAGCGCATACAGGAACGGAGCGAGGAACGCCCCCGCGAGCGCGCCCCACGATACGCCCATCATCTGCGCGATGAACGCAATCGGGCTTTTGCTGTTGTACTGCACAAGGGCCAGCGCGGCGGAAACAGCGATGAACACCACTACGAATATGCGGATCCACAAAACCTGGCTTTTGTCGGACATCTTTTTCACGACGGTGCCGTTCACGAAGTCGATCGTGAGCGTGGAGGACGACGTCATCACAAGCGATGAAAGCGTGCTCATCGAGGCGGAAAGGACGAGAACCACGGTCAGACCGAGAAGAAGGGGCGAAAGGCCCTTGAGCATTTCCGGGATTATCGCGTCGAACCCGGCGGCGGGGATGCCTTTGGCGGTCACGCCGAGGCTGGATGAGAAAAGCCTGCCGAAGCCCCCGAGGAAGTAGCACCCGCCCGCGACGGCGAAAGCGAACACTGTGGATATGACGGTTCCTTTCTTGATGGAGCCTTCGTCTTTTATCGCGTAGAACTTCTGCACCATCTGCGGAAGCCCCCAGGTGCCGAGCGAGGTGAGGATCACGACGAAAAGAAGGTTCAACGGCTCCGGGCCGATGAACGACGTGAATATGCCGGGGACGTCGCCGTTGGGGACGATCGAGGGGTCGGCGTTTTGATGCGCAAGAGCCGTCATCGCGGCGGAAAGCCCGCCTTTCGACTCAAGCACCGCCCATATCACCGCGATTATCCCGAAAAGCATTATCACGCCCTGGATGAAATCGTTTATCGCGGTCGCCATGTATCCGCCGGCGATGACATATATCGCGGTCAGCACGGACATCAGGACGATGCACCACGAATAGTCGATCGAAAACGCCATTCCGAAAAGACGCGAAAGGCCGTTGTAGAGCGAAGCGGTGTAGGGAATGAGGAATATGAAGATTATGAAAGACGCGGCGAGTTTGAGCGCGGGGCTTCCGAAACGCCTGCCGAAGAACTCCGGCATCGTGGCGGAATCGAGATGCTGCGTCATTATGCGCGTGCGCCGGCCGAGGACGCTCCAGGCGAGAAGCGATCCGATCAAAGCGTTGCCTATGCCGGCCCAGGTCGCGGATATGCCGTAGCGCCATCCGAACTGTCCGGCGTAGCCCACGAAAACCACGGCGGAGAAATACGACGTGCCGTAAGCGAAAGCGGTCAGCCAGGGCCCGACCGAACGCCCGCCGAGCACGAAACCCTTTACGTCCGACGCGCGGCGGCGGCAGAGCCAGCCGATGCCGAGAAGAACCGCGAAATATGCGCAAAGAAGAACTGTGTTGAACATTGCCGTTCCGTAGAGTCGTCGAAAATTCGATTGAAGAAAAGCCGCCGGAACTCCGGCGGCCTGCAGTTTCACGCGCGCAACATGGGTTTCGCGCGTTTGCAAAGCTGGATCGGCAGCCCCCAGGGGTCGCGCAGCATCGCAAGGTCGAGTCCGGGCTTGTGCACGACGGACAGCACCTTGGCGCCGGCCTTTTCAAGCCGCGCGACATCCGCGTCAACGTCGTCCGACAGAAGCGCGAGATGCAACTGCATGGGATCCATGGAAGCGTAATCCGGAATCGCGCGGCCGTCCTGCGTGTTGCAGTACAGTTCGATGGTCATCGAACCGGAGGAGTCGCGCACGAAGCGTCCGCGGTCGAACGCCTCCGGCGGAGCCTTGAACGCGAACTCGAACCCGAGGTTTTCAACCATCCAGTCCGCTTCCCTGTCCGGCTCGGCAACATTGAATGCGACGTGTTCTATTTTCATCGCTTTTCCCCGCCGTACGCGCCGCGCGCCGTCATTCGGCGGCGACGGCGTCGGCTATGGAATCGTCCATGTCCATGTTGTTGTAGACGTCCTGGACGTCTTCGTTCTCTTCGAGCATGGACACGAACTTGTTGACGGCCTTCGCGACCGCCACGTCGGACACCGGCACTTCGAGGTTGGGGACGAGGCCCACCGCGGAGTTTTCCTGGTCGATCGCGATTCCGGCCTTCTCGAAGGCTTCGACGACGGTGGTGTAGTCGTTGGGGGCGGTCGTGACGGTGAAGCCTTCCTCCTCCGCCTTGACGTCCTCGGCGCCCGCTTCGAGCGCGAGTTCCATCACCTTGTCTTCGTCAAGCCCGGGGGCGGCGGGGATGATCACCGTGCCCTTGCGGTCGAAATTGCGGCGGACGGAGCCCATGGAGGCGAATTCCGCGCCGTTCTTCTTGAAGATGTTGCGCACTTCGGCGGCGGCGCGGTTCTTGTTGTCGGTGAGGACGTTCACCACGAGGCCGACGCCGCCTGCGGCGTAGCCTTCGTAGGTCACTTCCTCGAGCGCGGCGGATTCGAGTTCCCCCGTGCCCTTTTTGATGGCGCGCTCGATGTTGTCGTTCGGCATCTGCGCCGCTTTCGCCTTTTCGAGAAGCGTGCGGAGCGTGGGGTTCGTGTTCGGATCCCCGCCGCCCGCCTTGGCGACTATTGTTATTTCCTTGCCGAGCTTGGAAAAGATTTTTCCTTTCCTCGCGTCCGCCGCGCCTTTGGCGCGCTTGATCGTTGCCCAGTGGCTGTGACCGCTCATGCTTGCTCCATTTCACGCGCTTTCGCGCTTCGTTGCGTTTTCACAGACCCGCCGCGCCGGAACCGGGCGTCATTTGTTCGCCCAGCAGCCCGGAAGGCCTGTTGCTTTCAAAATCCTGCATCCATCCGTTTTCGAATCCGAAATCCGCCGCCGCCTCCGTCACTTCGGCGTATTCCTCCGCAGCGACCGTCCTGTCCCACGGCGGCTTTTCCTTTGCCATGTAGACTGGCGTGTACTGCGACATCACGCTTACGTGCACCGCGTTCGACACGTTCGCGGCGAGCCACGCAAGGTTCTCCACCGCCTCGGCCGCGTGGCCGGGCAGAACGAGAATCCTGCATATCACGCCGCGGCGCGCCACGCCGCGGGAGTCGGTTTCAAGCGGGCCCAGACGGTTCCAGAACCGTTTGAACGCCGCGCGGGACGCCTCCACGTAACCGTCCGCGCACGACGCCTCGCGGGCTGTCGCGTTGCGCGAATATCTCAAGTCGCACAGCGCGATGTCGCACAGGTCCGGGAACGCATCTAGCGTTTCCGCTGATTCGAAGCCGGAAGTATTATACACGAACGGGAGACGGATGTCAGCAGAAATCAGCGGTTTTACCGCTTCTCTTATCAAAGGCAGCCACGGGGCGGGCGAAACGAGGTTCCAGTTTTCGCATTTCGACTCCGTCGCGAGTTCGCGGAAAATCCCGGTCAGCCGCGGAATTTCCACGTCTTCGCCCTCCCCGCGCCACGACCACGGCGAGTTCTGGCAGTAGATGCAGCGCATCGTGCAGCGCGAAAAAAACACCGCGCCGCTGCCGCGCTCCCCGGTGAGCGGGGGTTCCTCGCCGAAGTGCGGGCCCCAGCGGAAAACGCGCGCCTTTGCGCCGGAACCGCAGAAGCCGGTCTCGCCGTGCGCGCGGTCCGCGCCGCACCTGCGCGGGCAGAGCGTGCAGTTCGACAGTGCGGAAATCATGCGGCGGATTCCGCGTTTTTCGCCGCGTTCTGGCGTTCCCACGCGGCGCGCGTACGCACAAACGCCGCGCACGACAGCGGCACCGAAAGAATGTACAGCGCGCCTGCGACTCCCAGCGTGAGCCACAGGTCCGTGAACAGGCAGCCTATCAGGAACAGCCCCGCCGCCAGAACCGGCCTCTGCGCCCTTTTGCCTATATGCACGGATTTCAGCGAAATCGTGGGCAGGCGCGACGCCATGAGCATTCCGGTCGCAAGCAGCATCCCCATCCCGAACGCCGGACTTGCGAAAAACGCATACCCCGCGGGCCAGGCGTTTTTCACGTCGAGCGACGACAGGAGCAGGTACGGGGTCAGAAGCATCCAGCACCCGCCCGGAGCGGGCACGCCGGTGAAGAAATGCTTCCAGTACGGTATCGGCTCCTGTTCGAGCATGGTATTGAAGCGCGCCAGGCGGAAACAGTCGCACATCGCGTAGAAAAGCGCGCATCCCAGAACCATGCGCACGACAGTCCTGGGGCAGCCGGCGTGCGCCGGCCCGCCGGTCAGCCAGAAATACATGAACATCGCCGGCGCCACGCCGAAATTGACGAAGTCCGCCAGAGAATCAAGTTCCGCGCCGAGCCTGGAAGACGCCTTCAGCAGCCGCGCCACGCGCCCGTCGATTCCGTCGCACACGCAAGCGGCAAGCAGCGCGGTGAGCGCTTCGGAAAAACGCCCTTCGCTTGAAAGCGATATGGAAGTCATTCCCGCGCAGGCCGCGAGCGCGGTTATCATGTTGGGCACCATCGCCTTCAGCGGCATACCGCCTTTGACGAGTTCGCGCTGCCTGCGCCTGCTTCTGCGCAATCTGAATCTACTCATGGCGTTCTCCGGCGGGGAATCTCGCGATGGCAGTCTCCCCCGCGACTGCGGTCTGGCCTTCGAGCACAAGAGGCTCCGATCCTGCCGGCAGCATCACATCCGTCCTCGAAGCGCAAAGCGCGATTCCGCAGCGCTCGCCGCGCTCCAGCCTGTCGCCCGTGCCGGAATACACCGTCACTCTGCCCGGCAGCGCGCCTTTGGAGCGCGTCGCCACCGTGAATTCCATGCCGTCCATGCTGCGGAAAGCCGCCTCGCAGCGGCGGCGCGAACGACGCGCGACGGAAACAAGATCGCACCCGCAAGGCGCGCGGAGGATGTGGATGCCGCAGACCGGCGTGTATATCGAAATCTTCAGCCGTCCGCCATCGGTCTCTTCAATTGCGCAGATGCGCCCGTCGGCGGGCGAGGCGAACGCGCGCGGATCGCGCCCGTCAGGGACGCGGCCGGGATCGCGCCAGAAGAAAAGCGCCCCCCACGCGGCCGCAAGGAGCGGCCATACCGCCGCGCCGAGAACGCCCGCCGCGAAACCGCAGACATCCGAAACTCCGGCCGGCGGATTCGCCGCGTACGCCGCCGAAAGCATCTTCGACGAAACGAATGACGCGGCGGCGGCGAAAACGAGGATGAACGCGGCGCGCCATCCTTCGGGGTGCGAACGGGGCAGAAACGCCGTCCTGAAAGAGAAACTTTTCTTTTTGCTGCTCATTGAAAAACTGGTGCCAGAGGAGGGACTCGAACCCTCACGTTCGCGAGAACGGCAGATTTTGAGTCTGCTGCGGCTGCCATTACGCCACTCTGGCCGGACGGGGCAAAAGTATGCCATAACCCCCTTCCGTATGCAACATGGCATTTCAGCCGCGCCGGCACCCGCCCCCTGCCAACGCAAACACGCAAACCCTTGTAAAATGTTGCCAATGTGAAAATATCCAATTCCAATACCAATTCTCAATTGGAAATTGGCAACACTGGTACTGGCAA
>CACYEO010000123.1 GCA_902773475.1 uncultured bacterium
CGCCCCAGAAGCCCCCTCTCGCCCCAGAAGCCCCCTCTTATAAGAAGAATTTTCGCAATTATGCCGTCCGCGTTCGCGTTCGGTTGCTCGCGCAAATAATCGTTGCAATTCTTGCGGGCGTTTTTAGGCAAGGTAGACATTCCTTCCGTTTTTGCAAGGTCTGTGCCGCAGGTGTATCGCGTGCAGCGAATGTTCAAGTTGCAGATTGCCCGGACGGAGAGGATGAAATTCTCTTGGATGGATAGCCATCCGCCCATGCGACCACAGCGCAACGCCGCCTTTGCCGCGTTTCATGTCTCGGCAATCATCACGCAGACGCAATCTCGAGTGCTGTCGGGGTCGGCCTCTGCCCGCGACCGCAAATCATACACTTCGCGCAATGGGAGCGTTGATTCAATCCTTGCGACGAAACGCCCCGCCCGCGAGGTGAAAGGCGCCGGGATTGAGTCGGCACTCGCGGGCGGTACAAATGGTATTCCATGTCTCATGCGCTTTGACTCGCATTGCGGACATTGTATCCTATTTCAGCGGGGAGGCGGAATGCCTGCAAGCCGGAATATCGAATGAAGCGTGCCCTGTCGGAGCGGGCGGTTCCCGTGGTGGGGCACGGGAACGGAACGCCCGGCGGCGTCAGTCCACTTGAAATGGCTTCCGTTTGAACCTGCAAGGCGGAATCCGTGCGCCTTGAGTATGCGCTCAACCTCTTGCGCGGTAAGCGGCTTCATTCCGCCGCCCTCGCTCCCACGTCGAATAGCATGAGGTCTGTCACCTCGACAAGACACTTGCGCAGTTCCGGCAACGTATCCGCCTCGGTGAAACAGTTTTCATGTCCGCGAACGGTCGCGCAATACCCGCCGTCGGGGTCGGGTGTCACGTCCGCCGTGAAGGTGCGTCCGTGGGTTGTGAAGTCCATCGTCTGCGGGGTGTTGCGCAGGTCGGGCAGGCCGCGCACGGCAACAATCAGCGCCAATACGCCGTTCAAGTCCGTGCCATATCGCCGCAGCTTGCGTTCCGCACGTTGCGCAAGGTCAAGGTCAAGCGTCGCCGCCTGCGCCGCCCGCCGTGTTCGCTCTTTAATCATGGTTCAATCCTCTCTTTGTGCCGCTTTCACTTGCAATGGCGCGAGTATACCACATTCTCGCCGCGTGAAGTGTCGTGCGCCGGCGGCGTGTCGCGGCGTTCAGCCGCCTTTGGTGCCGGCTTGCCTGCCTCGTCGCCCTGCCCGCCGTTTTATCCTCCGTAGCCTTGGCGCAGGTGGAAGCCTTGGCGAGGGTGGTTGGCAAAATACGTTGCCCAACGCGCCGGACGGCGCAGGCAGTCTAAGATTCCAGGTTTCCGTGGGCCGGGGCAGCAACAAGCGTACGGCAACAGGTGAGCGATGCCGCGAGACATCGCGCAGAATCGGCGGTTTGCGGCCGGCGGCGGCGGGCAGGCGGGGAAGCCGAAACGAAAAGCAGCAGGAATTTCATGGCTGGCGCCGGCATGTGTTCAGCTCCGGCGCAGATTATACGGCAAATCCCGCGCGGAGGCGATCGCGGCATTGCGCAGAGGCTCCGCGCTTTGGTATAATTCGCGCG
The DNA here is from genome assembly GCA_902773475.1 of uncultured bacterium. Classification (GTDB taxonomy): domain Bacteria; phylum Verrucomicrobiota; class Kiritimatiellia; order RFP12; family UBA1067; genus CADCBS01. The sequence continues at coordinate 1,578 of CACYEO010000123.1, forward strand.
CTTTGAACCTCCATTCCATATCAGAAATCCGGGAATGGTGCATATCGAACGGATTCCATCCGAACCGCACCCTCGGACAGAACTTTCTGGCGGACGCGAACACGCTCGCCGGCATAGTCCGCGACGCCGGAGTGAAACCCGGCGAACGGATTCTTGAAATCGGCCCGGGGCTGGGGTCGCTCACGTCCGCGCTGCTCGAAGCCGGAGCGAGCGTCTTCGCCGTCGAAAAAGACCGTTTCCTCGCGGAAAGCCTGCCGGCCAGATTCCCCGGCGCTCCGCTCGAAACCGTCTGCGCGGACGCGCTGCGCATGGCCGAGGAAGGGAAGCTGGACGGATTCGGGAAATGCGTCTCGAATCTGCCTTACAGTTCCGGCACGAGAATCCTTCTGGAACTCGCGGCGCGCCCGCAGCCGCCGCAGGAGTTCACGGTGCTTGTGCAGACCGAGGTCGCCGAGCGCCTCGCGGCGGGCCCGGGTTCGAAAACCAGAGGGTTCGCCGGCGTGCGCCTGCAGCTCGACTACGGCGTTTCCATCGTGCGGGAGGTTGCGGCGACATGCTTCTGGCCGAAGCCCGCAGTCGGCTCGTCTGTCGCGAAAATCGTGCGGAAGGCCGCACCGCCCGCGCTCGACGGCGAAGAGCGCGATACGTATTTCAAAATCGCCAAAACCGCTTTTTCGCACAGACGCAAACAGATGAGGACGATTTTCAAGGGCTTTACGGAATCCTCCGCGCGCCCGGAAGACCTGTCCGTGGAAGACTGGATGGATCTTGCGAGGAAAATCGCGCGCGAACGGATCGCGGCGGGAAAGGAAGACTGCAAATGAAGAAAACCGCTTTGGCGGCGGCGCTCGCGGCGTCCGCCATTTTCGCAAACGGAGCCGGAACGTCCGGCGGATTCGAGAGAAACGCCGACCCGGCGACAGGCGGCACGATCGTCGACGGAATCGCGGCGCGCGTCGATTCGGCCACGATAACGATCGGCGACGTGATGAACGAAATCCGCAACAATCCCAGACTGCGCGCGGGCGTAAACCTTGCGGACAAGATCGAATTCGAACGGCTCTACAGGAAAACAGTCGAAGCGCTCGTCGAGCGGAAGCTCGTTCTGAAGGCCGCGGACGAAGCCAAACTGGAACTCCAGGACTGGGCCGTGGATTCGCGCGTAAGGGAGATAGTGCGCGACCATTTCGACGGCAACGTCGACAATCTCCACGCGGCGCTTGCAGAGTCGCGCACCGCGTACAGCGACTGGCGCAGGGGCGTGAAAGAGGAGATGATCGTTTCGGCGATGCGGTACCAGAAGATCGAAAAAAACGTGGACGCCGCGCCCGGCGCGATGCGCGCCGAATACAAAGACCACCCCGAAAGATACTCCGAACAGCCGCGCGCGACCGTTTCCGTGATCCTGCTGGCGCCGGCGGAAGGGAAGCCGGAGCCCGCAAAACGCGCCGAGGCTCTCCTTGCGGAACTGGCGAAAGGAGCGGACTTCGCAAAACTCGCCAAGGAAAACTCGTCCGACACGCATGCGGCGGAAGGCGGGCTCTGGAAAGACATCGACCCCAAAGAATATTTCCTTCCCGAGATCGTGAAACACCTCGCAACGCTTAAACCCGGCCAGACGTCCCCGAAACCGGTGACGTTCGGCGGATACGCCGTCATAGTGCGCAAGGAATCGGAATCGCCGGGCAGGCTGAAGAGCTTCGCGGAATGCTACGGGGAAATCGAGCGCAACGTCTGCGCCAAGGAGCGCGAAAAGCTCTACACGGAATGGATCGGCAATCTCCGCGAACGCAGTTCCATACGGATGTACGACATTCCGAAAGACCGCCCGCGCCTGAAAAACTGACGGCGCGCGCCCATGAATCCCGACTTTCTGGTGGAGCGCGCGCGCATTCTGCGCACCGTGCGGGCCTTTTTCGATTCGCGGGGGTTCGTCGAAACCGAAACCCCGGTGCGCATTCCGGCGCCCGCCCCGGAGCCGCACATAGACTGTCCGGCCAGCGGAGACCGGTTTCTGCGCGCATCGCCCGAACTGCAGATGAAAAAACTGCTTGCCCGCGGATTCAGCAAGATCTACCAGATCGGGCCGTGCTTCCGCGAGGGCGAAAACGGCGACCGGCACAGCCCGGAATTCACGATGCTCGAATGGTACAGGACGGACGCCGGCTACGCCGAAATCGCCGAAGACGCATCGGCTCTTCTGCGCGAGATCCTCCCGGACACGCCGGAACGGATACCGGTCGTTCCCGTGCGCGAAGCCTACCTGCGCTTCTGCGGATGGGATCCGTTCGCCCGCTGGGATCAAGACCGCTTCGACGAAGACATGGCGCTGAAAGTGGAGCCGTCGCTTCCAAGGGGGGCGGTATTCCTTTCCGGATATCCGGCGCAGGCGGCAAGCCTGTCGCGGCTGAGTCCCGGCGACCCGGCCGTCGCCGAACGCTGGGAGCTGTACTACGACGGCATGGAACTTGCGAACGCATTCTCCGAGCTCGTGGATCCGTCCGAGCAGCGCAAGAGGTTCGAAAAGGCGCGCGAAGAACGCCGCGCGGCGGGTGAGGCGGATTACCCGCTCGACGAAGACTTCCTCGGCATTCTCGGCTCCGTTCCGCCGTCCGGCGGCGCCGCGCTCGGCATCGACCGGCTTGTGATGGCCGCGACCGGCGCGCGCTCGATAAACGACGTGCGCGCGGGAATCTGACGCAGTGCGCGCGTTTTGGTAAACTGCCCGCCGCATGACGATTTCGATTCCAGAGCAACTGAAAACAGCCTTTCCGGCGCGCGCGCCGGACATGCACAAATATGCGGCCGGAGCGGTGTTCGCGGCCGGCGGATCGGAACGCTTCCCGAACGCGCCGGCCATCGCCGCTCTCGGGGCGCGCGCGGCAGGCGCGGGTCTCGTGAGACTCTGGGCCCCGGAGCCGTCGCGCCTTTCCGCCGCAGTCCTCGTGCCGGAAGCGACATTCGCGGCCGGCGCCGGCGGAGAGGATTTTTCCCGCGCGGACGCGGTTGTCGCAGGGATGGGACTGGATACGCGCGCAAAGGAGACCGTCGCGCAGATACTGTCGAGCACGGCGCGGCGCGTGGTTTTCGACGCCGACGCGCTCGGCGCGCTGGCGGCGGCGGAATGCGGCGGGCTTTCGTCCGGCGGAGACGGATTCCGCGAAGCGATCGTGACGCCCCATTCCGGCGAAGCCGCGAGAATGCTCGGATGCGGCGCCAAAGACGTAGATGCGGACCGCGACGGAGCGGCGGAGGCGCTGCGCCTGAAATTCGGCGCGACGGTGGTTCTGAAGGGCCGGCGCACGATAGTTCTTTCCCGCGACGGCGCGGACAGGTTCGTCTGCGGCGCGGGCAATCCTTTCATGGCGGCAGGCGGAAGCGGAGACCTGCTCGCCGGCGCAATCGCGGCACGTTTCGCGCGCCTTGCGCGCGCCGGGACGGTGCAAAGCCAGACGCGCGCCGCGTTCCTGGCGGCGGCTTCCGCCGTGTGGCTGCACGCGGCCGCCGCAGATTCGCTCGTGGCGCAAGACATGCCGTGCGAGCCCTGCGCGGCAAACCTCGCCGCGCGCATGGCGTCCATCCGCATCATTCTCGAAAGGAGCCCGGAGTGAAAGCCGCGATACGCGCCGGATACACCGCCACGGAAACGGAAATCGCCCGCAGGGGCGGACGCTTCGCCGTCGTCACGCACCAGGCGGCGGGAACGGCGGAACGCCTCCATGCCGCGTTTCCGGACCGTCTGGCCGCGATATTCTCGCCCGAGCACGGATATTTCGGCGCGGCAGGCGCGGGCGAAAAGACGGCGGACTGCGTCCATCCCGCCTGGGGCGTGCCCGTGCGTTCGCTCTACGGCGAAACGCGCAAGCCGCGCATGGAAACGCTCGAAGGCCTTTCGTTCGCCGTTTTCGCACTGCAGGACATAGGGGTGAGATGTTTCACCTATCTCGGCACGCTCGCATATTTTCTGGAAGCGGCGGCGGAGGCCGGCCTGCCGGTAATCGTAGAAGACAGACCGGTGCCGCTGGGCGGAACAGTCGACGGACTGCGGCTCGATCCCGGGCTTGAGTCTTTCGTGGCCCCTGTCGACGTTCCGTTCTGCCACGGCATGACGCCCGGAGAGGCGGCGGCGTGGATAGCGCGGAAGCGCAATCTCGACATCGATTTGACGATATGCCTGCCGCCCGGCGTTTCCGCCGCCGAAACGCGCCCCTGGCCGGGCTTTCTGCCGCCAAGCCCCGCGATAAGATCGTGGGACTGCGCCGTGGCATACCCCGCCACCGTGTTCTGCGAGGCGTTTCCGGCCATAGGCTGCGGAAGATCCGGACCGCTTGCATTCAGGATTCTGTCCGCCCCGTGGCTCGACGCCCGGGCCCTTGCGGAAAAAGCCAACCCCGCGCTTTCGCGCACGGGCTTCGCGCTCGCGCCCTACGCGCCGCCGCCGGAAAACGGCGAAGCGCCGCGGGAAGCCGCCCTGCTTGTATTGAAAAGCGCGTCCCCGCTTCCGGCGGAGGCCGGATTCATCATGCTCGACGCGATACTGCGGACGGAGCGCGGGCCGGCGGCGGAAGGAGCGCGCCCGGAATGGCTGGACAAGCTCTGCGGACGCAAAGGCATCCTCGACACGCTTCTTGCGGGGGAGCTCGGACGGCTGCTCGAAGAGTGCGCGGCGGCGCGCGCGCAATGGGCGGAGGAAAGAATCTTTTTCAGGAAATGACCCGCATCTGACGGTGAAAGGACGGCACGGATGAAACTCTCGATGACAAAGACCGCTCTGGTCGCTTTTGCGCCTCTGCTGGCGGCGGCCGCCGCGAAAAGCCCGGTTCCGGGACTGCCGGAGATTCCGGACATGCCCGCGGAATTCAAGGCGCACCGCGACGGCGCGCTGAAAGCCGCATGGAACGCGACGCGCGAAAAATTCCTCGACGCGGATTCGGCGATCGTGGACGACAGGACGCACGTAAAATACGAAGCCGACGGCACCAGCTGCGAATGGGAGGAGGAATGGACGAAAATCCTCACCGAGCGCGGACGCAGGGAAGCCGCGGTGCAGACGATGCATTTCTCCCAGCGCTACGGCGACGCCGCGTTCATCGAATGCGAAGTGTTTTCCCCGGACGGATCGATCAGGAAAATCGCCACGGACAAAGCGGCGGTCTCAACCGACAATTCGTCGATGAAGTCCAACATCTACGACCCGCTGGACAAAAAGACGACATTGGCGGTCCCCGGTCTGGCGACGGGGGATCTCGTGCGCGTGGTCACGTGCCGCCGCACGCTGAAGCCGCGCGCGAAGAATTTCTGGGCGGACATCTCGCTTTTCGAGCACACCTCGCCGCTGCTTTCCGCCGTGTTCACGGTGGACGGCCCGGCGGAGCGGCCCATCGTCTCTTCCGCCGTGCGCAATCCGTGCGGAGACACCCTCGAGACATCGAAACCGCGCACGCTTCCGGGCGGCAGGATACTCTACTCCTGGAGCGCGAAAAACGTTCCGCAGGCGCACCCGGAACCCGACGCCCCGCCGCTGTACACCCAGCTGCAGAACGTGCGCGTGTCCACCGCGAGGGACTGGTCTGAAATCTCCCGCTGGTACTGGAACCTCTGCCGCCCGAGGCTCGACAAGGTCACGCCCGCAATCACCAAAAAGACCGGCGAACTCGTGCGCGGACTGAAAACGCGCAGAGAGCGCATGGAGGCGATATTCAAATTCGTCTCCCAGGAGGTGCGCTACATGGGGCTGACGGTGGAAGACTCCGCGCCGGGATACGAACCGCACGACGTGAGCCTGACTTTCGAAAATCGCTACGGCGTATGCCGCGACAAGGCGGCGCTCCTCGTCGCGATGCTGTCCGAAGCCGCAATCCCCGCGTTCCCCGTGCTCATACACGCCAGCGCGAAACTCGACCCCGTAGTTCCGCAGACATTCTTCAACCACGCGATAGTGGCGGTGGAAAAAGAAGACCCCGAACTCAAAGGCGCGGACAGGTACGAACTTCTGGATCCGACCGACGAATCCACGCGCGAACTGTGCCCGGCGTATCTGTGCGACCGCTCGTTCCTCGTGGCGCGCGAAAGCGGCGAGACGCTTCTCGTTTCGAAAGCCGTCCCGCCGGAAAGCAATTCCACCGTGGTGGAATCGCGCGGCTCGCTCGGCCGCGACGGCTCGCTCTTCCTTGAAACCAGAGTGTCGTTCTGCGGATTCTTCGACAACATCTACCGCACGGCGTTCCAGATGCGCACCCCGGAAGACCGCGAAATCCTCATACGCAAGATAGCGTCCTCGCTCGCGCCCGGATCGGAAATCCTGAAACTGAAGATCGCTCCGGAAAATCCGATGGACACGTCCGTTCCGCTGTCGCTGGAAATCGCGATGCGCGCGCCGGGCGCCGTCCTGCGCGGCAAGACGCGCGACAGCGTGTCCGTGCCGCTGTTCACCGAGGCGATCGGCTCGTCTGACTGGCTGTTCGACGACAACACGGCTCTGGCGAAACGCCGTTTCGCATTGCAGATTCCTTTCACGGCCTGCGGCAGGGAGACGGTGGAAATAGACCTCGGCGGCGCGACCGGGGAACCCAGGTGGATTCCGCCGGTCCGGACTGCAGGCGCCGGAAGCGGCGGATTTTCCTTCTCGCTCGAACACGCGGTCACGAACAGGACCCTCTACGTGCGGCGCGAATGGCGGTCCGCCGCCATGGAATACGCGCCCGGCGAATACCAGACGCTGAAAGATTCGCTCGCCGAAGCGCAGACCGCAGGCCGCGCAAAGGCGGAGTTCGCGTCTCGCGACAGCGAAGAGGCCGACATCGAAACGATCCATTCGATGCGCGAAATCCATCTTGCGTCGCCGCACACCTACGCGATCACGAATTCCACCGCGACGAAAATCCTGACCTACAAAGGCAAGAAAGGCGCGTCCGAAACGACTATACGCTACAACCCGGCGTGGGGGAAGCCTGAAATCGTCAGGGCCGCGGTGACGGACGCCGCAGGACGCCGCCACGAGATACAGAAACACGAAATCAACGTGATGGACGCGGAATGGACAGGCTCCGCGCCGCGTTATTCGCCGTCGAAAATACTGGTTCTGTCGCTGCCGGCGGTCGAAGCCGGAAGCGTCACCGAAGTCGTGACGGCGTTCGCCGCCACAAACGCCCCCGCGCCATTCGCAGGGACGTACACGTTCGATTCGGAAAATCCGGCGCGCGTCCGCCAACTGAAGATCGTATCGCCGGCGGACATGCCGCTTTGCGTATGCGAAAACGCCATCGCCGCGCAAATCCGCACAAACGAGGATTCGACCGTGACGCGGACATGGAGCGCAGCGAATCCGCCGCGAATCCGCAAAGAACCGTCCCAGCCCCCCGCGCTGCTGTGGCGGCGGGCGGTGCGCATCGCGCCGCCGCCGGAGGAGACCGCGAAAACCGCGCGCGCGCTGGACGGCGTACTCAAAGCCGCGCGCGCGGCAGGGAACCGCGAAGCGCGCAGGCTTGCGAAGGATCTCGCGTCGGACGCCCCGAACGCGGAAGCTGCGCTCAAGGCGGTCAGGGACGGCCTGCGCAGGCGCGTGCGCACGGCCGGTCCGGGGCTGTGGGAAGTTCCGCTGTCCATTGCGGAGCACGCATCGCCGGACACGGTTCTCGCCGAAGGGTACGCATCCAAGGCCGACTACGTGAACACGCTCGCCGCGATGCTCGATGCGGCGGGATTCTCCGTGGAATACCTCGTTGCGGCGGACGACCGCGGCGAACCGGAAGAACTGCGGGACGTCAAAGCCGCCGCGCCGGACATCGACGATTTCACCGAGCCGTTCCTGCGCGTCAAGCCGGGGCGCAACTGGCTGTGGCCGTTCCCGGAACGTCCCGTGTGGCATGTGGGGCTCCAAAACGAGTACACGCCAGTGCGCACGTGCGCATACGCGGGCAGGACCGTGCTCGATCCCGCTTCGGGCAAGTTCGCGGTTCTCGACGGAATCGCCCGCGAGGCGCTCTCCGCGACCGAGCAGACGGTCACGATAGAAATCGGCGCGGACAAGTCCGCCACATTCAACTACAGACTGCTCAAATACGGGCCGGAGACGGGGAGCTTCGCGAAGAAGTGGAGCGAAATCCTGCCTGAAGACCGCAGGCGCGCGCACGACGCGCTCGTCGCCGCGGTGTCGCGCAACGCAAAGGCGACGGGACCGCTCGTGGCGGACGCGGACGCATACCCGGCGGTCATGGAGTTTTCGTGCAGGGATCCGCAATTCGCGACAGGCGGTTTCGGCACGCTGTCCGTCACGCTCGGATCGCTGGCGGAAGAACCGTTCCCCGCAGGCGAGGCGGCGCGCACGACACCGGTTCTCGCGAAAACAGGATCGTCCCGCTCGCGGAAAATCTGGAACATCGTGTTCCCGGCGGGGTGGACGAAAATCGAGACCGCGCCCGAACCGTTCGAAGTCTCGGTTCCGCGTCCCGGCGGCGAGGGGCTTTTCAGGCTGATGCGGCAGGACGTGGTCGTGAAGACTGTTCCCGCGGAAAACGGCGACGGACCGGAAAGGCTTGTGATGACAATCGTCCGCGAAACATGCGGCGCCGAAGAGGCGGCGATCGTCCTCGGGGCTGGAGACGCAGGAATTCTCCGCGAATGGAACAGGCGGCTTTCGTCGAACGCTGCAACCGTGGTGACGGTGCGCAAAGACCGGCAAGGCTATGGAAAATCCGGCGGAAAAGCACCCTGATTCCGCAGGACGCGTCCGCCACATAGTGTGGGACTGGAACGGAACGCTGCTCGACGATCTGCGCGCGGCGGTATCCGCCTTCAATTCGCTTTTGCGCGCGCGGTCGCTGCCGGAGACCGACGCCGCAGCCTACCGCGCGGAGTTCGGTTTCCCCGCCCGCGGAATGTATGAAAAGCACGGATTCGATTTGGCGCACGAAGACTGGGACGCCCTGGCGCGCGATTTCCATGCGGCGCTGCGCGGCGATCCTTCGCTCAAGCTGCAGGACGGCGCGCGCGAGGCGCTCGAGACCGCAAAGGCGCGCGGCATCGGACAGAGCGTTTTAAGCGCGCTGAGACAGGATTTCCTGGAATGCGATCTGCGCAGATTCGGCATAGACGGATTCTTCGAAAACGTATGCGGGTCGGACGATCTCGACGGAGCCGAAAAAACCGCCAGAGGCCGCATTCTCGCAAAGTCTCTCGCGCTGCCGCCGGATGAGATGGTTCTCGTGGGCGACACGCTGCACGATGCGGAAGTCGCCGCACGGTGCGGGATGCGCTGCATCCTCGTGTCGTGCGGCCACCAGAACCGCGAAAGACTCCTTGGCGCAGGCGCGCCCGTGGCGGACGATCCGCTCGAAGCCGTGCTCGCCGCGGCGGAACTGCGCCGGGCCGCCGCTACCGGAAATCCTTGAGAAACGCGCCTATGCGGTCGAGCCAGGTGTAGCTTCCGGCTCCGGGGGACGCCGTCTTCTGGAAGCAGTGCTTTCTAAGCGCAAGCGTATGGACCGTGCACTGCACGCCGCGCTCGCGGAGTTTTTCCCACACCTTGACGGAACCCATCGAAGAATAGCCGTCGGCGTCTCCGTGTATGAAAAGGATGGGCGGTGTAGCCTTGTCGAAGGCGAAATCGCCGACGATGGTGTCGCGCTCGAGATTGCCGCCGTCCTTGTTGTGCCCGTTGGAACCGTCGGAAAGGACATACGCGGGATATATCGCGACCGCCCAGTTCACGTTGCACGGCAGGGCATCGATTCCGTCCACCGGCTTGTAGGATTCCGACATGGAACTTGCCGCCGCCATCAGAGCCAGATGTCCGCCTGCGGACGAACCCATTACGCCGATCTTGTCCGGATTCAGATTGAACTCCTTCGCCCGCGACCGCACGATCCTGACCGCGCGCTGGACGTCCTGCCACGCCGCCGCGTGCTTGGCGCGCTTTTCCGGGCGCGGGGAACGGTATTTCACGGTTACGACCGTCATCCCCTGCGCGTTGAGATAGCGTCTCGCCGGCGCCACTTCGAAACTGTCGGGCGAGTTGCCGACATAACCGCCGCCGGACCAGATTATCTGGATTGCGTCCGTAGTGCGATTCTTGGGGAAATGCCATTCAAGATAGGGTTTGCAGAAGCGTTTCTCGCGGCCGGGCTCTTTGCCTTCCGGCCAGATGTCCTGCTTGATCTTCTTGGCGCGCGCCTTGTCCGAGGCGAAGCGCTTTTCAAGCTGGATTTCCCGACCGGGCTTTCCGCACCATCCGGTCTGGCGGAGAAATTCGACCGCGCGGTCGAGTCCGAACGCACCGTGCTTTTTGCCGCGGTAGACGTGTATTTCCGCCGGGACGCCGCAACGCCGCAGTCTTTCGTATATGCGCGCCGAAGCCACGGGGGAATACGGATCCGCGCCGCCGTGCAGAAGGCACATGGAGCATGTCTTGGAATCGAACTTGAATTCCGGGGCGAGCGAAACGCCGGGGCCGGAACCGCCTTTCGCATTGGGAACGCCCGCGCCATCGGTCATGCCGTACGCCACGGCGAAAGCTATGGCAGTGTCTATGTTGCAGGGAATGTCGTCTATAGCGTCCACCCTGGCGTAGGCGGGCGTTTGCGAACTCGTGGCGAGAAGCGTCGCAAGATGGGAGCCCGCGGACATCGAAACGGTGGCTATCCTGTCGGGACGGAAGCCGCGTTTCGCGGTTTCCGAGCGGATCAGCCGCACGGCTCGCTGGCCGTCCTGCCAGGCGTCGAGATAGTACGGACGGCCTTTCGGGCGCGGAACGCGGTATGCCAGGTTCACGCACTGGAAACCGAGCGCGGTGAATCTTTTATTCCACTCGTTCACGAGCCGCGTGTCGCAGAGCGTATTGTACGATCCGCCCGAAATCAGGATCATGCAGGCGCCGTTCCTCGCGGAATCCGCGGGCGGATCCATCCATTCGATGTACGGGCTTGCGCCGTCGCCGGGCATTTTGCCCTCGGGCCACAAGGCGGCGCGTTCGCCCGCGAAAACCGCTGCGGAAAACATCAACGCCGCGGAAAGGAACAGCACAATCTTGTTCATGCGCACCTCGCTTTCCGCGCCCGGAGAAATCCCTCCGGGCGCGACATGCCGTTTGTCTGCGAATCAGTTGCAGAGGCGGTAGAGAACGCCTGCGACAACCGCGGAACCGATGACGCCCGAAACGTTCGGACCCATGGCCTGCATGAGGATGAAGTTCGTCTTGTCGTACTGCAGGCCGACCTTGTTGGAGACGCGGGCGGCCATGGGAACGGCCGAAACGCCTGCGGAGCCGATGAGCGGATTGACCTTGGACTTCGAGAACAGGTTCATCAGCTTGGCCATGAGGACGCCGGCCGCCGTGCCCACGCAGAACGCGCAGAGGCCGAGGCCGAGGATCGCGAGCGTCTGGCCGGAGAGGAATTTCTCGCAGGCGAGTTTGGAGCCTACCGAAAGGCCCAGCATGATCGTGACGATGTTGCAGAGCGCGTTGGACATCGTATCGGCTATGCGCGCCACGGACGGGCCTACTTCCCTGGAGAGGTTGCCGACCATCATCGCGCCGATCAGCGGAACGGCGGAGGGCAGGAGAAGCGCGCAGAGAAGAAGCACGATGAGCGGGAAGCATATCTTCTCGATCTTCGTGACGCTACGCAGCTGCGGCATGCGGATTTTGCGTTCGCTCTCCGTGGTGAGCAGCTTCATGATCGGCGGCTGGATGATAGGCACGAGCGCCATGTAGGAATACGCGGCCACGGCTATCGCGCCGAGCAGATCGGGCGCCAGGCGCGAAGTAAGCCATATCGCGGTGGGGCCGTCTGCGCCGCCGATGATGCCGATCGAAGCCGCCTCGCGCAGGCCGAACCCGAGGTCGGGCCAGATCGCGGTAAGCCCCAGCGCGCCGAAGAGCGCGAAGAATATGCCGAACTGCGCGGCCGCGCCGAGAAGCGCCATGCGCGGATTCGCGATAAGCGGCCCGAAGTCCGTCATCGCGCCCACGCCCATGAATATCATGATCGGGAACACGCCGGTATCGATGCCGAACGAGAAGAAGTAGTGCAGGAAACCGCCGGGTTCGACCATGCCGCCGACCATAACAGGCAGGCCTGCGACGATCTGGATCGCGCCGCCGTGCATCATGGCGGGGGAGGTGACGCCGGAAAGCGGGCAGTTCGCAAGCAGGCCGCCGAAACCGATGGGCAGCAGCAGAAGCGGCTCGAAGCCCTTGACGATGGCCAGGTACAGAAGCAGCAGGCAGACGGGTATCATGATCATCTGCCCTACGCCGTAAGGCATGTCGAAGAGCGTTTTCACTTCATGGCCCGGAACGAAACGTCCGTTTTCGTTGAAGTAGCCGCCGTGCCATTCAAGGACGGCGCTTCCGCCGTCCTGCTTGAGGACGGTTTTCCCGTCCGGGAGAGTCTGGGCGGTGAAGCCGCGCAGAGGATGCCCCTGGCTCGTCACCAGCCTGAATCCGGGGGTTCCGTCGGGATTCTTCACCGGCTCATAGTACGCAAGAGCCTTGTGCGGTTCGTTCGTCGCCGCGAAATAGCCCTCGAACCGGTATTCCTCGGAGTGCGTCCTGCCGATCATCCAGTCCGGCGCGTCTTTGCGGGTGAAGCCCATCACGCCGGTGTCGTTCCTGAGACCCGCCACTTTCGCCGCCGTCTGCTCCCAGGCGGGTTTGACGGTTTGCTCGTCGGCTCCGGCGGCGAAGATCATCATCGCCGCCACCGCCGTTGTAAACAGTTTCATTGGAGATTCCTTTGCTCTTTGGGCTCCCGGGGTTCCGCGCTAGACGGAATCCCGGGTTCCGCCGCCTTTTGTCCTCAGCCGATCGTCGCGAGCGTGTCGCCGGTGGCGACTTTATCCGTCGCGTTCACGGAGACGGTGACCGTTCCGTCGCAGGGCGCCACGACCGGCTGTTCCATCTTCATGACGTCCATGACGAGTATTTCATCGCCTTTGGCGACCTTCGTTCCGGAAGCGGCGGTGATGCGGAGTATCGTTCCGGGGACGGGAGCTTCCACCTTCACGCCGCCTGCGGGCGCGGCTGCGGTCTGCGCGGCCGCCTTGATTCCGTCCTCGGCGGAGAAGGCGACTTCCCTGCCGTTGACCACGGCCTTGCCGTCTCCCTTGATTTCAACGCCGTAGGCCTTGCCGTTGATAGTGACCGTGACTGCGCCGCCCTTGGATTTCGGCTTTTCATCCTCGGCGAAGCGGCAGCCCATCGGCGCCTTGGAGGGATCCTTGAGGAACAGGATGCCTTTCTCCTTGCAGGAGGCGGCGATGAAGATGTTTTCGTCCGTGACGGGCAGTCCGGCGTCCTCGAGCATCTTTTTCGCGACTTTGCCGCCCTTCTTGGGATCGGCATCGTTCATTTCGAGGACGGTCTTCGAGGTGGGCTGCGAATACGCCTTGTTGAGATCGCTCGACGCCATGAACTCGGACGCCTTCTTCACGATTTCCGGATCCGGCGGGACGGGCGTCTTGCCGAAGTATCCCAGAACCATCTTGGCGTATCCGGGGGCGAACTTCTTGAACTTGCCGAACATCACGTTCTGGATGGCCTGCTGCGCGTAGAACTGGCTGACGGGGGTGACGGACGTGCCGAAGCCGCCCAGACGCACGCAGTCGTACATTTCGGCGATCATGTCGTCGTACTTGTCCATCATGCCATTGTCGCGCAGCATCTGCGTGTTCGCGGTAAGCGCGCCGCCCGGCATCGGGCTCCACACGATCTGCGGATTCACGTTCATCGCCTCCGGGGGGAGGAAGTACTTCTTCATCGCGTTCTTGAACGCGTCTTCGGCCTTCTTGATCTTGTTGATGTCGAAGTCGAA
>CACYEO010000124.1 GCA_902773475.1 uncultured bacterium
ATGCCCCTACGGGCTGGACATCCCCGGGATTTTCAGCGTCTGGAACGAGGCGGCCGCGCACGGCCGCATGCCGATGTCCGGGACGCCTGAGTTCGAGGAGTTCCGCACGCTCTTCCTGAAGGAATACAACGCGAAGATACCTCCGCTGCGCCAGTGCGACCGGTGCGTGACGTGCGGCGAGTGCGTTTCGCACTGTCCGCAGTCGATAAAGATACCGGACGAGATGGTGCGCATCGATGCGTTTATCGAAAAACTCAAGCGGTCCATCCGCGATCCCGAAGTGAAAGCGGTTCTCCAAAACGGGAAAGGATCATAGACATGGGTGCATTCACAGAACGCCTGAAAAAATTCCCGTGGCGCGATTCCGCCGTTTTCACGCTTGGCATCGCGAATCTGCTGGCGATAGCCACGCTGTTCTTCATACCTCCGGACCCGATCGAGCCAGGCAGAACCCCCTGGGAATGGTGGGGATGGATCGCCCGCGCGCAATTCATGCCCGCGGTCCTTGCGCTCGATTTCGCGGTGATCGCGGCGACAATAGCCGCGACGCTCCTTTTCGGGCGGATATATTGCGAAGCCGTCTGTCCGCTCGGCGTGACGCAGGACATTCTGCGGAAAGCGTCTTTCCTGAAGCGTCTTGGCGTGCGGCGCGTCTGTCCGCGCCTTCCGGTTTCGAGACCGGTGTGGATCGTGCGCCTTTGCGTGCTCGCGGCGGTCATCATCCTGGCCGCGGCGGGGCTGGGTGCGTTCTGGCTCGATCCCTACGCTATATTCTGCCGCGCGCTCGCGCTGTTTCCGCTTGAAGAGCAGGATACGGCGTTCATCGTGTTCGCCGCAGTTCCGTTTGCGGCGGCGGCCGTGCTTTCGTTTGCCGGGAAAGGGCGGATATGGTGCAACGCTGTATGCCCGGCGGGAACGGTGTTTGCCATTCTCGCCAAGTTCAAAATCGGCAAAACCCGGTTCAACCGCGCGTGCGGGCGCTGCCGCGAATGCTTTCCCGCGCATGACGCGCAGCCGCAAGGAGGGAAACAATGAATCTGTCGAGACGTTCTTTTATAATGTCGTCCGCCGCTGCAGCGGTTTCCGCCGCCGCGGCGCCGAAAAGCGGGAAAACAGTGGATGGCGGCTACTCCGCCGTCTCGCCGCCGGGGATTCCGCAGCGCGGACATCCGGTGCTTCCGCCGGGGGCCGGCTCCGCATCCTCCTTCGCGAGAAAATGCGTAGGCTGCCAGCTTTGCGTGAAAGCCTGTCCGAACAAGGTGCTGCGCCGTTCGAAAGGGCGGAATTTCCCGCGTCCGGAAATGGGCTTTGACAAAGGCTGGTGCCGCAGCGAATGCGTGAAATGTTCCGAGGTCTGCCCTGCGGGGGCCATACGCCGCGTCAAGATTTCCGAAAAGAAAGACATCCGTGCCGGATGCGCAAAATTCCACAAGGATTCGTGCCTCGCCGCGTCCGAGGAAGTCCGCTGCACAATCTGTTTCCGCCACTGCCCGCAGAAGGCGATAACACTTGTTCCGCTCGACCGGGAGAATCCGCAAGGTCCGAAGATCCCCGTGGTGGACGAAACGAAATGCACGGGCTGCGGCGCGTGTGAACATCTCTGCCCGGCGCGTCCGCTTCCCGGACTCGTCGTGGAAGGCTACACCGAACACCGCGAAACGCATCCTGCGGCCGCCGCCGCCGCGCATCCGCACGACGCGCTCTGGCAGGGACTGCGCCTTGCGTGACACGTTCGCGCCGCCGGATTTGAAAACAGGAGAAATTCATCATGAACACAAAATACGCTTTTGCCGCCGCGCTCGCTGTCGCGGCCGCCTTTGCGCTTTCCTCGTGCCGCAAGAGCGATGTCAAAGACCTGACCCTTGAAATCCCCGCGCTCGAACCCGGTTCCCGCTGCGCAGGCGATGTCAGCAACGTCCTCGCCAGGCTTGTCGGTGTCGTAAATTGCGACAAGAGTTTCGGGATAGACGGCATAAAGCATTTCAGGCCGGAGTTCGACTATGCGAAAAAGACCGTGTCGCTAAGTTACGAATCGCTCCAGACGAACACGAAAAACATCGAAATCGCGATTGCGAGAGACGGATGGACGGCCAACGGCATAACTCCTGAATCGGTAGGCGCGAAATCGAAGATGGAGTCCGCCCCGCAGGGCAGGCCGCCCTCCCCCGCCGCTCCGAAGGCGAAGGCGCCGACGGCCGCGCCTGCGCCCTGAAAGTCCGTTTCCCGTGTCGTTCAGCGGGGAGATATCCCTTTTCTCCGGACACCTCCGGTTCGAGCGCGGACTTTCTCCGCGCACCGTAGCCTCGTACGAATCGGATCTGCGCGATTTTTCGCGCTGGCTCGCCGGACGCGGAATAGAGGACTCCGGCGCGCTGTCGCGCGAAGATGCGGTTTCGTACCTTGACGGTTTGCGTTCCGCAGGCGCGAAGGCCTCCACCTGCGCGCGGCGCTTCTCCGCGATACGCGCATTCACGCGGTTTCTCGCGGCGGAAAAGCGCATGGCGGCGGATCCGCTTGCGCAGACGGAATCTCCGCGCCGGGAAAAGACGCTTCCGAAAACGCTTTCCGAAGAAACAGTGAAAGGACTTGTGGAGTCCGTCGATCCATCGGACCTCCCCGGCGCGGGAACAGGCGCGGCGGACAGGATCAAGACGGCTGAAACCGTGCGCGACAGGGCGATTCTCGAAACGCTCTACGGCTGCGGAATGCGTGTGAGCGAGCTTTGCGCGCTTCATCTGCAGGACATTGATTTCGAAGGCGGTGTGGTGCGGTGCTTCGGCAAAGGATCCAAGGAACGCGTAGTGCCTCTCGGTTCCGGCGCGGCGGAGTGGATTTCGCGTTATGTGGATTCGTGGCGCGCCGAGCACGGCAAGGGGAACCCGGACGAAGACGCGGTGTTCCTTTCGCGTCTGGGAGCGCCTCTCACCCGCGTGTCGGTTTTCCAGATGGTGCGCCGCCGGGCGGAGGCGTATGCGGCAAAAGGCGGCGCGATAGACCCCGCGCGCGTTTCTCCGCACGTCTTCCGGCACTGCTTCGCCACGCATCTGCTTGCGCACGGAGCCGGCGTGCGCCCGATACAGGAAATGCTCGGCCATGCGTCAGTGGCGACCACGCAGATATACACGCATGTGGACGCTTCGCGCATGGCGGCCGTGCACAGGCGCTTCCATCCCCGCGCATAAAGGCGCGGCGGAGCGCGGAGCGCATCTGCGAGAGTCCGGATTCCCGCATCCCGGAACCGTAAGATTTGCGGGGAGGCGAATTTTTGCTTTCCGCTCTTGCGCCGGGACGGCCCAAGTGGTATACTCTTCGCGTTTTCCTTGCCAGGTTAGCACAGCTGGTAGTGCGGCTCATTCGTAATGAGCAGGTCGGCGGTTCGAATCCGTTACCTGGCTCCAT
>CACYEO010000125.1 GCA_902773475.1 uncultured bacterium
CATGCGGCCGCGGGCCGTTTTGACACGCACATGTTTTAGCATTATACTTGCCGGACGCCCGGGTGTCGCTTTCCCGGGCGCGAAACAAGGAGTTTCTCATGCAATTCAAAGGTACGGTGACGGCGATGGTCACGCCGTTCGGCGCGGACGGCGGGGTGGATTTCGGCGCGTTGCGCGCGCTTGTGGAAAGACAGGTCGCCGGAGGCGTGGAGGGGCTTGTTCCAGTGGGCACGTCGGGCGAATCGCCCACGCTCGACCGCAAGGAGCATCTCGAGGTGATCGAAAAGACGATCGAGGCCGCCGCAGGGCGCGCGTTCGTCGTTGCCGGAACGGGCGCGAACTCGACGGCCGAAGCCGTAGATCTTACAAGGGAAGTGATCGCCATGGGCGGGGCCGCCGCCACGCTGCAGGTCACGCCATATTACAACAAGCCGAATCCCGAGGGTCTGTACAGGCACTTCGCGGCAGTCGCCGACCTGGGGCTGCCGGTAATTCTGTACAACGTGCCAGGGCGCGCCGGGCGCGACATACCGCTTGAAACGGTAGTGCGCCTTGCCGCGCATCCGAACGTGGCGGCCATAAAAGAGGCTGCTGGAAGCGTGGACCGCGTTTCAGCCATCAAGAACGCAGTGCCGGACTTTACCGTGTTTTCGGGCGACGACTCGCTCGCGCTGCCAATGATAAGCGCAGGCGCCGACGGCGTAATCTCGGTGGCGTCGAACGTCATTCCGCGCGAGATGTCGGACTTCATCCGCAAGGCGCTCGCGGGCGATCCGTCCGCGCGCGCCGAACACAGGCGCCTGTGGCCGCTTTTCCGCGACCTGTTCATCGACACGAACCCGATTCCAGTGAAAGAGGCGCTTGCCGCGATGGGGCTTCTGCGGCCCGGGTTCCGTCTGCCGCTGTGCGAAATGGACGCGGGGAAGCGCGCGAAGCTCGAAGCGACGATGCGCAGTCTTGGACTCCTTTGAAAGAAACGGACGGAAGAATGAAAATAGCGATTCTCGGAGCGGCCGGGCGCATGGGCAGGATGCTCACGGCCCTTGCGGAAGAAAAAGGCAGCGGGCTTGAAGTCTGCGCGAAGGTGGACATAGCGGAAGGTTTCGACAAGACATGGGACGGCAGCGGCGCCGAAGGCGTCGTGGACTTTTCCTTCCACGCGGCCGTTCCGGAAAACATCGGCAAAGCGGCTGCGAAAGGCATTCCGTACGTGCTGGGCACGACCGGTCTGTCCGCCGGGGAGCAGGCGGCCGTGGACGAAGCCGCGCGCTCCATACCCGTGGTGCAGAGCGGAAACTATTCCCTTGGCGTGAATCTGCTGCTGGCGCTTGTCGAAAAGGCGGCGCGCACGCTCGGCGCCGGGTATGACATCGAAGTAGTCGAAATGCACCACCGCCGCAAGAAAGACGCGCCGTCCGGCACGGCGCTCATGCTTGCGAAGGCTGCCGCCGAAGGCGCGGGCGTCGATTTCGAAGCGAACGCGATATACGGCAGGCGCGGCGAGCCGGGCGAGCGCCCGGCCGGAGAAATCGCGATACACGCGCTGCGCGGCGGATCGGTCGTGGGCGACCACACGGTGATTTTCGCCGGCGAAACCGAGCGCGTGGAACTCGTCCACAGGGCGCAGGACCGCCGCGCTTTCGCGGCCGGCGCGCTCAAGGCCGTGCAGTGGGCCGCGGGGCGCAAGCCCGGCGCGTATGCAATGCGCGACGTTCTCGGCTTCTGAAAACCAGATTCTCCATCCGCATCGGCGGAAAACAACGCAAAACAAAACATGGAAACGAAAAAATGCAAAAAAGACCGGTAGTGTTCGTAATCCGCGACGGCTGGGGCGTGAACCCGCGCAAGGAAGGCAACTCCGCATTCGCCGCAAAGACCCCTGTCATAGACCAGATACGCGCCCGCTATCCGCACTGCCTGCTCGACTGCTGCGGCGAGGCCGTGGGTCTGCCCGACGGCTATCAAGGCTCGTCGGAGGTCGGCCACCTCAACATGGGCGCGGGGCGCATCGTCGTCCAGGAA
>CACYEO010000126.1 GCA_902773475.1 uncultured bacterium
AGGCCACGCAAAATGCGGCCTTGCACGGCAGATCAGACCCGCCGTTTATTGCAAGAATATGCCTATTGCCCCACACAAGGCGCTATTCTACCACTTCCCCCGCCCCGGCGCAAGAGGACATTTTTTAGTGTTTGAGTGTCATTTGCAAAAGTAAACGCAAATATTCAAAGCATTTACTTTTGCAAATGACATCTTTTTTCACAATCCCCGAAATTGCCGCTTGAAAGCAAACGGCTGTTTTGCTACAATGCCGTTCACCGACAAAAAGGAACAACATGAACAAATACGCAACTTTTCTCGCCGCACTCGCCTGTGCAGGCGCCGCCAATGCCGACACGCTCGTTCTCAAGGACGGCGACCGGCTCACCGGAACCTTGAAAACCGTCGCCACCGACGGCACCGTCACATTCGCCTCCAAGTACGCAGGCGAAGTCAAGGTAAAGCAGGCCGACATCGTCAAACTCACGACCGACGCCGATGTCGAAGTGCAGTACAAGGATGACAGCCGTGAAAACGAAAAGGGCCGTCTCACGGTTTCCAAGCCCGGTGAATACCTCTTCGCCCCCAACGCCGCCAAGGCCCGCAAGTTCAACCTTGAAGAAGTCCATGCCGTCAATCCAGAGCAGAGCGCATGGCACGGCGCGCTGAACGTAGCGCTCAGCGCGACGCGCGGCAACACCTACGGCAGCGCCGGCGCGGTGAACGGCAACGTTACACGCCGCTTCAAGTACGACCGCGTCTCCGCCGACGCCGCCTACGACACTTCCCGTTCCGGCTCGCGCAAGGAGAACTGCTCCAAGACGTCCGACCGCATCGTGGCGAACGCCCAGCACGACCACTTCTGGCTTTCCAAACTCTACACCTACGAAAACGGCAAATACGAACACGACCGCATGCAGAACCTGGAATGGCGCTTCCGCGTGGGTCTCGGTCTCGGCTACCAGTGGCTTGAAAACCGCAAGTTCGACTCCATCGGAACAGTTTCGTTCAGCCAGGAAGCAGGCATGGCGTTCACCAAGGACCGCTACCGCCTCACCGCCCATCCCGAAAACTCCTACGCCTCGGTGCGCTACGCCCACCATTTCAACTGGGTTCCGGTCTGGGTTGAAGATCTCTCCTTCTTCCACAACATGGAATATCTCGTGGACACCGAACGTTTCACGGAATACCAGATCAATCTGGACGTAGGCGCCAAGTACGCCCTCTCCAAGGCCTGGCAGCTCACCGCCAAGATCGAATGGCTCTACAACTCCGAGCCTGCCGACGGTCTTTCCAAGGGCGACACCCGCTACTTCCTGGGTCTCGGCTACACATTCTAAAGCGCATTCGCGCAGCAAGGACACCGCAGATGCGAGTGGCAGTCGCATACCCCCCTCTCCCTTCGGAGAAGGGGGTTCCTTTATTGTCCCAGAACCGCCAGTTCCAGTGGTTCTCGCGTCCTACGTACATCTTTCCGGTCGTTCCCGCGACGGCGGCGACGATGCTGAAGCAGGACGGGCACGAAGTCCTGTTTCTCGACGGGATCGCTTCGGAAATGACACCGGAGGCGTTTGACGCCGCGCTCGACTCTTTCGCCCCGGACGCGGTCGTCATAGAAACGAAAACCCCTGTGGTCAAGCGCCATTGGAAATGGATCGACGCATTCAAGAAACGCGCGCCGCACGTGCGCACGATCCTTGTGGGCGACCATCCGACCGCTCTTCCGGAAGAATCCATGGCAGCCTGCGCAGTGGACTTCATTCTCACCGGCGGGGACTGGGATTTCCTTTTGCGCAGCGCGGCCGCCGCGGGATTCGACCCGTCCGGCTTCGAACCGGGAATATGGTACCGCGAAAACGGAGAAGCGAAAAACACCGGGCCTTTCCGCCTGGATCACGATTTGAACTCCGCGCCGCGCATAGACCGCGACCTCGCAAACTGGCGGCTGTACTCTGAAAAGAACGGCAATTTCCGCCGCACGCCCGGAACGTACATAATGGCCGGACGGGACTGCTGGCACGCAAAATGCACGTTCTGCAGCTGGACCACTCTCTATCCCAAGTACCGGACGCGCAACCCCGTCGATGTGGTGGACGAAATCGAAGAACTCGTGTCAAAATACGGCGTGCGCGAAATCATGGACGATTCAGGCTCTTTCCCGGCGGGGGAGTGGCTTGCGGAATTCTGCAACGAAATGATCCGGCGCGGACTGCAAAAGCGCGTGCGCATAGACTGCAACATGCGATTCGGCAGGCTTTCGGCAGGAGAATACCGGCTGATGCGCAAAGCCGGATTCCGCCTTGTCCTGTTCGGCGTGGAATCGGCAAACCAGGCGACGCTCGACAGACTCGTGAAGGCGCTGAAAGTGGAAGATGTCTATTCCGGCGCGAAAGCGGCATCCGCGGCGGGCCTTGACGTGCACATAACGATCATGTTCGGCTATCCGTGGGAAGGCCCGCGCGAAATCGAAAACACCGTGGCGCTCGCCCGGAAACTCCTCGCCAAAGGATGGGCCTCGACACTCCAGTGTACGATGACGATTCCATATCCCGGCACGCCGCTTTTCAAAGAGCTCAAGGAGTCAGGCGGGCTTGCAACGCTCGACTGGGACGCATACGACATGCGCACCCAGATCATGAAGACGCCTCTCGTTGCAGAGGCCGACATAAAGGACGCGGTCCGGCGCGTGTATCGCGGTTTTCTGCAGCCTTCCGCGCTGCTGCGGCGGCTGTGCTCCACGCGCACGCTCTTCGATTTCGGCTTCTACTGGCGCGGCATCCGCTCGCTCGCCGGACACCTTGCCGACTTCAAACGCCGCTGAACGCGTCCGCCCCTGTCAGCGCCAGAAGATTTTCGGCGCGCCCGTGACCGCGAAAGAACCTGCGGCCGGGCGGGGGAGGGACGCAAAGCGCGCCTTCATGACGTCGAGCGTGTCGCCACCGAGCGTTTCGCAGAGAGCGTCGGCGAGAACATGCAAAACCGCGGCTTCCACAACAACGACAGCGCGCGGAACTGGGCAGACGTCCGAGCGCTCGTATTTAGTGCCGCAGGATTCTCCGGTAGAAAGATCTACAGTCCGCTGCGGTTTTAAAGTAGTCGGAATGGGTTTCATCGCCGCCCGCAGAACAATGGGGAGGCCGTTGGACATCCCTGATTCGATTCCGCCTGCATGGTTGGAAGGACGGACAAGCGTCCCGTCCCGGTTCGCGGCGATCGCGTCCTGCGCCTGAGTGCCGGGCATCGAAGACAATGCGAACCCGTCGCCAAACTCGACGCCTTTTATCGCATTGACGGAAAGCACGGCGGCCGCGAGGCGCGCGTCAAGACGTCTGTCCGCCGAGACATACGACCCGATGCCGGCGGGGACTCCAGTCGCGGAAACTTCGATTATGCCGCCAAGCGTCTCGCCGGCGGCACGGGCGTTTTCGATCGCCGCGAGAACCGCAGGGGAATCTTCGTCGCCCGGGACGCCGCCGATTGCGGCGACCCTGCCGGACACGGAAATGCCGAACTGCGCAAGAAGCGCGCGGAAACACGCGCCGGCCGCCACGCGCGCCGCGGTTTCGCGCGCGGACGCCCGCTCCAGCGCAGGGCGGATGTCGTCGAATCCATACTTCAAGGCGGCCACGAGATCTGCGTGGCCCGGACGCGGCGCCGTGTACGCCGGAATTTCCTTCCCCGCCCAATTGGCATGGTCGCGGTTGGCGATTTCCATCGCAACCGGAGCTCCGGTGGTCTTCCCGCACATGACGCCCGCGGAAATCGCGGCGGAATCCTTTTCGATCGCCATGCGCCCGCCGGCGCCGGCCGGATTCTGCCGCCGCGCAAGGTCGCGCCGCACTGTTTCGACATCAAGCGCGAGTCCGGCGGGGAGGCCTTCGATTATCACGGAAAGCCGCGGCCCGTGCGACTCGCCTGCGGTCATGTAGCGGATCATGAAGCACCCCCCGCCGCAATGCGCTGGGCCTCCGCCTCGTCGTCGTCCTGCAGCGGCTTCCCGATTTCGGGGACGGCCGCAAGAAGATACTTGGTGTATGCTTCGCGCGGATGCGCAAGGACTTCCTCCGCAGAGCCGGTTTCGACGATTTTGCCGCCGTGCATGACGGCGATGCGGTCTGCGATGTGGTGCACCACGCCTATGTCGTGGGTTATGAAAAGATAGGAAAGCCCCATCTGCTTTTTCAGGTCTTCAAGAAGATTCAGCACTTGCGCGCGCACTGAAACGTCGAGCGCCGAGACCGCTTCGTCGCAGATCAGCACGCGCGGCTTCAGCGATATCGCGCGCGCGATGCAGATGCGCTGGCGCTGGCCGCCGGAAAATTCGTGCGGCCAGCGGTCGAGCGCGCTCGCGTTCATGCCGACGGCCTCAAGCAGTTCCTCCGCCTTCTTCCGGCGGTTCTCCATCGTGCAGAGACCGTGGTAGAGCATTCCCTCGGTGAGGATTTCAAGTATGCTGTGGCGCGGATTGAGCGCGGCCTCCGGATCCTGGAAGACGACCTGCACGGCGCGCCGGAACTCGGCCTCCGGTATGGAATGCACGTTCCTGCCGTCCAGCAGTATCTTGCCGGATTTGGGCTTGTTGAGTTTCAGGATCGCGCGCGCGGAAGTCGACTTCCCGCACCCGGATTCGCCGACGATGCCGAGCGTCTCGCCCTTGCGCAGGGAAAAAGACACTCCGTCCACGGCCTTTATCCAGCCGGCGGTTCTCGCGAAAATCCCGGTCTTGACCGGAAACCACACGCGCAAGTCGCGCACTTCGAGAAGCGGAGGACTTCCGGCGGGAGGTGTGGATTTCTTGTTTTGCATTGTCGCCGCGGAGCGGGCGCGGGCCCGCTCCGTTCCGTTGCGCGCGGTCAGCCTATGGATGCGTGGTATTCCTGAAGGGATTTGACTTCGCCGGAGCCGGAGCGCGCCGCTGCGATGCCTTCCGCCGCGGCGGAAGCCGCCGCGATCGTCGTAAGGCAGGGGACGTGGTACTTGATCGCCGCCTTGCGGATGGAGCAGTCGTCGGCGCGCGCGTCGCGGCGCCCGGACGGCGTGTTCACGATCAGGCAGACGTCGCGGTTCGTTATCGCGTCGATGACGTTCGGGCGGCCTTCGTTGATCTTGGCGATCCGTTCGGCCGGCACGCCGTGCTCGTTGAGCCACTTGACCGTGCCTTCCGTGCCGACGATCGAAAAACCGAGCTTCACGAACTTCTTCATCGCGTCCGCAGCGTCGTCCGGTTTTTCGGAAAGCGATACGAGGATCTTGCCGGGTTCCACGGGCAGCGGGGAATTCGCCGCCTCCTGGCTCTTGAAATATGCAAGGCCGAAGGATTCGGCAAGCCCCAGCACTTCTCCCGTGGAGCGCATTTCCGGGCCGAGCACGGGGTCGACTTCCGGGAACTTGTCGAACGGGAGGCACGCTTCCTTGACGCCGCGGTACGGAATGTTCTTGTGCGCAAGCCCCATCGTCGCCACGGTTTCGCCCATCATGAGGCGCGTCGCCGCGCGGGCCATGGAAAGCCCGGAGACCTTTGAGACGAGCGGGACGGTGCGCGACGCGCGCGGATTGGCTTCGATCACGTACACCTTGCCGTCTTCGATGGCGAACTGCATGTTCATGAGGCCGACCACTTGGAGTTCCTGCGCGATGCGGCGCGTGTAGTCCAGAATCGTGGCGCGGTTTTCCTCCGGGATCGAAACGGGCGGAAGCACGCAGGCGGAGTCGCCCGAATGGACGCCGGCGAGCTCCACATGCTCCATGATCGCGGGGATGAAGACGTCGTGCCCGTCGGAGAGCGCGTCCGCCTCGCATTCGAGCGCGTGGTGCAGGAAACGGTCGAGATAGAGGGGACGGTCGGGCGTGACGCCGACGGCCTTGTCCACGTATTCGCGCAGCATGATTTCGTAGTAGATCACTTCCATGCCGCGCCCGCCGAGCACGAAGCTGGGGCGGATGACGAGCGGATAGCCGATCTCGCCGGCCACCTTGAGCGCCTCGTCGAGGTTCGCGGCCATGCGCGATTCGGGCATCGGTATGCCCAGGCGGTTCATGATGGAATGGAAGAGGTCGCGGTCTTCGGCGGCGTCTATCGAATCGACGCTCGTGCCGAGCACGTTGCATCCGGCGTCGGCCAGGCCGCGCGCGATGTTCAGCGGCGTCTGCCCGCCGAACTGGACGATCACGCCCATCGGCTTCTCCGCCTCGTAGATCTGGAGGACGTCCTCCAGCGTGACGGGCTCGAAATAGAGCTTGTCGGAAGTGTCGTAGTCGGTGGAGACCGTTTCGGGGTTGCAATTGACCATTATGGTCTCGTAGCCGGCCTCGCGCAGCGCCATCGCCGCATGTACGCAGCAGTAGTCGAATTCAATGCCCTGTCCGATGCGGTTCGGCCCGCCGCCGAGTATGAGGACTTTCTTCTTGTTGTCCGTGACGGGCACTTCGTTCGCCTTGCCGTTGTAGGACGAATAGTAGTAGGCGGCGTTCTCCACGCCTGAGACGGGGACCTTGTGCCAGGTCTCGACCACTCCGAGCGCGGTGCGCGCCTTGCGCACGGCGTCTTCCTTCACGCCGAGCAGCTGGGCGAGGTACTTGTCCGAGAATCCGTCCTTCTTGGCCTTCACGAGAAGTTCGTCCGGCGGGAGGCGTCCGCGGAAGGACAGCAGCTCCTCTTCCTCCTGCACGAGTTCGCGCATCTGCTGCACGAACCACGCCTTTATGCCGGTGAGCTGGAATATCTGATCGTCGGTCGCGCCCTTGCGGAGCGCTTCGTACATCTGGAAATGGCGCTCGGACGAGGGGGAGGCGAGGAGTTTGAGAAGCTCTTCGAGGGGAAGATCGTGGAAATTCTTCGCGAATCCCAGCCCGGCGCGGCCTTTTTCAAGCGCGCGGATCGCCTTCTGGAAAGTCTCCTTGTACGTCTTGCCGATGGACATGACTTCGCCGACGGCGCGCATCTGCGTTCCGAGGCGGTCTTCCACGGCGCGGAACTTCTCGAACGCCCAGCGCGCGAACTTCAGCACTATGTAGTCGCCGGACGGCGTGTACTTGTCGAGCGTTCCGTCGCGCCAGTACGGTATTTCGTCGAGCGTGTATCCGGCGGCGAGTTTCGCGGACACGAGCGCTATCGGGAAGCCGGTGGCCTTGGACGCCAGGGCGGAGGAGCGCGACGTGCGCGGGTTGATTTCGATTATGACGATGCGGTCGGTCTTGGGGTCGTGCGCGAACTGCACGTTCGTCCCGCCTATCACGCCGATCGCCTCCACGATGCGGAATGCGTAGTCTTTCAGGCGGTCCTGCACGCTCTGCGGAACGGTGAGCATCGGCGCCGCGCAGAACGAATCGCCGGTGTGGACGCCCATCGCGTCGATGTTTTCGATGAAGCACACCGACACCATGTTGTTCTTGGCGTCGCGCACGACTTCGACTTCAAGCTCCTCCCAGTTCAGGACCGACTCTTCGATGAGGCACTGGTGCGTGAGCGAGAGTTCAAGGCCGCGCGCGGCGATCGTGCGCAGCTCTTCGACGTTGTACACGAGGCCGCCGCCCGCGCCGCCCATCGTGTAGGCCGGCCGCACTACGACCGGATAACCCAGCGACGACGCTATGCGCTCGGCGTCCGCCACCGTGTTCGTGATTTCGGAACGCGGCGTCTCGATGCCGAGCTTCTGCATCGTCTCTTTGAAAATCTCCCTGTCTTCGCCGCGCTCGATGGCGTCGAGATTCACGCCGATGACTTTCACGCCGTACTTGTCGAGAATGCCTTTCTTGGCAAGCTCCATGGAAAGGTTGAGACCGGTCTGCCCGCCGAGGTTGGGCAGGATCGCGTCCGGGCGCTCTTTGGCGATGATCTGTTCGAGGCGCGCCTCGTTGAGCGGCTCGATGTACGTGGAATCGGCCATCACCGGGTCGGTCATTATGGTGGCCGGATTTGAATTCACGAGAACGATCTTGTAGCCGCAGGCGCGGAGAGCTTTGCACGCCTGGGTGCCGGAATAGTCGAATTCGCAGGCCTGTCCGATGACAATCGGGCCGGAGCCGATGATGAGAACCTTGTCTATGCCCTGAATCTTGTTCATGATATCCTCTTGAGAAACGTTGGAGTTCCGGGATGCGAGTATAGCAAATCGCCCCGCGCGCGCCAATCCCGGCGAAACCGGCCGTCGGGCCGCGGCGGCATCGCGGCTTGTTACGGCCAACGCATCAAAAATTCCTTCTCCCCGCTGATGCGGGATAGAACGAATTTTTTGATGCGTCGGAAGTGTTTCAGCAGCCAGCAGCCAGCTATCAGCGGCCAATCCGAGCGGTCATGGCGCGCACCTTAGTCTTTCATGAGGTATTCAAGGCGCATTCATCAGGCGCGCCCGTCTTTTTTGTGAGCGCGCGGGCATCGAGCCCGCGCGGGTTCGATGTAATCGCCTTGAAGTTTTCTTTCCGCCCTATGCCGCTATCATCAGTCTTAGCAGCTTGTCGTCGTCCCATGTCAGCTCCTTCCTTTTCACGCTGATTCCGCCAAAGACAGACTTGTCGAGCCTGAGCACGTTTATGACGACGTGTCTGAGCATTGCGAGGTTCTCCGCGAGGTCTTCCCGCCTTGCCCGCGACCTGTCCTCGTCGAAGTCCATGTCAAGTATCCAATGCATCGCCTCAACGCCCCAATGTGCGCGTATCGCCTCAAGCGCGCGCTTCGGGTCAACCGGCAGCGACGAGATGAAGTGCCTTGTCTCCATCGTCGTCTCCCTTGTCTTCGTGTTGTATACGACGGACTCGACCATGCAGACGCTCCTCAGCCCCGCCCACTTGCCCCTGTCCTCGAACCATGCGATATCGTCTGTCTGCCAGCATGTCCTTGTCTCGATGCGGCCATGCCCCTTGTCAACGGTCTTCGCTTTCTTGAACTTGGCCTTGAATGCAGGGTCTTGCATGAACGCGCGAATCTCGTCGTGCATCGTCGACTGGTTGCCCTTGAGCGATATGACGTAGCCCGCACCGCGCTTCAGTATCTTTCTGACGATCTTCCTCTGGCATCCAGCTGCGTCTATCGTGACAATCGCGCCCTTGAGGTACAGAACATCAAGAAGGTTGGGAATCGCAGTGATTTCGTTCGATTTCTCGTTGGCCTTGACCTGGCCTATCACGAGCCTCGTGCGGTGCGAGTGGGCACTTACGATGCATGGCATCTTGCAGTCCGTCGTGAGCGCCCTGCGGAGGAGCTTGCCGTCGATGGATATGACGTCGCCCGTGACGTCGGCAACGGACTCCAGCCACTTCACCATCGCGGCGTTGAAGCGCTTCGGGTCGAGCTTCCCGAGGACGCGGCGGAACGTGTCGTGGCTGGGAATGCCGTTCTGGAGCGGCAGGAACTTCTTCAGAAACTTCACCTTGCCCCTGCCGAAGCGCTCGAAGTCCGTCGGGCCCTTCGCCCCGTCGATCATCGCGCACACCGCGATCATCAGTATCTCGTAGAGGGGATACTTCTTCCTGCGGTCGATCCTGAAGTCGGAGACCTCCAGAAGCGCCTCTTTCAGAGTGAGCGGCTTTTCCAGCATTGCGAGCGTGTTCCTATCCAGTGTCGCGACGTCCATGTCGTTTTTCTCCTTTTCCGCTTGACAAACGGGATACTATAGTATATTATATGCGACATGAAACTGCAAGAGGAGATATCGGCGATGCTGGAAGACGGCTCGCCTATGACGCGGGGCAAGCTCTGCGTCAGCGCGGTGCGCAAGTCCGGGAGGAAGGCGTACAACCTCCAGTATAGGCGCAAGACGGTCCAGTTCGTCAAGGCCATACCGGCCTGCGAACTGGAGGCGTACAAGAAATCGACGGAGCGGTGCAGGCGGTTCCTCGACTGCGTGCAGCGTTACGTCGACATGAAGACGAGGGAGTCGATCAGGGCAATCAGAAAGGAGGCTATGGGTGCAGGAAGCAAGGCCAAGGCGTCTCGGCGAGCGGACGGTTGACTATGGCCTCGCTTCGAACGTCCGTGTGCAAGGCAAAACCGTCGGGGCGTAGGCTCGATGCCTACGCATAAAAGACAGTCGGGCGCGCCCGATGTGGCGTCCCAGGGAAGTCCGGCGACACGCTTGACGCGCCACGACCATTCGGATTGGCCGTTGCGCTGTTGGCTGCTGGTTGCTGGGATACTTCCAACGCATTAAAAACAATCAAGAAGCCCCGAAGGGTAAGAATCGGCTTTTAATGCGTTGGCCGTGGCGGCTTGTCCGCCGGCGGCGCTTTTGGTAAGATTCTCCGCATGGAGAACAGTCACAAGGCGGATAAAAGGATTTTCCCGTCCACCGCGGCGGCGCGGCTCGCATTCTGCGCGGCCGCAGCGGGAGCGTCTCTGCTCGCGTTCGCGGCGAAACGCCCCGGCGCGGACGGCATAGAAAAATACGACCCGCGCATGGCGGCGGCGGAAGCCTCCGGCAAGGGTCTGGAATGGATAGACGGCAGAGACCTTCCGCTTGAAGGGAAGGCGTTCCCGGATACTTCGCACTGGTACGACAGGCTGCCGGCGAACGTCTCCGGAAATGTCAATGCCGGCGTCCGGAAGATGAAACACCATACGGCCGGCATGCAGTTCCGCTTCTCCACGGACTCGAAAAGGCTGTGCTTCAAATGGACGCCGCTTTTCAAGTCTCTTGCAATGGATCACATGCCTGCCACCGGAGCGAGCGGCATAGACGTCTACCGCTTCGACGGCGAAAAGGGCAGATGGGTCTACGTGAAAACCGGGCGCATCGGCAAGGCCGCGGAAGGCTCGCTTGAAATCCCGTGGATCCCCGGCGCGCCGTGTCTCGTGAACCTGCCGCTCTACAACGGAATAAAGAAATTCTCGCTCGGCGTCGAAAAAGGCTCGTCCGTGAAGCCGCTCCCGCCGCGCAAAAGCGGAATCGCAAAACCGGTCGTGTTCTACGGAACTTCCATAACCCACGGCGGATGCGCTTCGCGCCCCGGAATGTCGTTCGTGAACATCGTCGGGCGCGAACTCGACGTTCCCGTGGTGAACCTCGGCTTCTCCGGCTCCGGCGTCATGGAATATGAAATGTCGGAGCATCTCGCCGCGATCGACGCCTCCTGCTACGTGCTTGACTGCCTTTGGAACATGGGTTCTCTGAAGGGAACTCCGAAAAAAGGCCGCAACGTGGAGGAGAATTACGAAAAGTTCATACGGAATCTCCGCGCAAAACGCCCGGGCGTGCCTATAGTCATGGCCGGAATGTGCGACGTGTACCGCGGCGAAGAGAACGCGAAGGATGTTTTCGTCCGAGATCTTTTCGCAAAGCTGAAGGCGGAGGGATGGAAGGATCTCATCCTCCTGCCCAAGGCCGGGATGTACACGGACAGCGAAGGCACCGTCGACGGCGTGCACCCCAACGACTGGGGCATGATGTCGATGGCCAAGGCATACGGCGGAGCCGTCGCGGAAGCGCTCCGTTCCGGGAAAGGCGCCGGAAAATGAAAACCGGCGGCGAATACCTTTTCACGGTCAGGACGTACGAATGCGGGGCCGACGCGTCCGCCACGCTTCCGTCGATTCTGAACTATCTGCAGGAGGCGGCTTCGCTGAACGCGTCCGCCCTTAAATTTTCGAAGACCGATTTCGAAAACGGCGGCGAAAACATTTCATGGGTGCTTGCGCGCCTTAAAATCGAAATGGAACGCTACCCGGAATGGGGCGACACCGTGAAGATCGCCACTTTCCCGCGCGGCGGGCGGCGCATCGTGGCATGGCGCGATTTTTCGCTGGAGACCGCCGCCGGCGTGCGCCTCGGCGCGGCGTCTTCGGAATGGATGCTTATCGACCTCGCCGCCCGGAAGACGGTTCCGGTTCCGGAATCGGTGCTGGCGCTTGCGGACATGGAATGCGCACCGGTCCTCGGCGACGCTCCTTTCACCCCGAAAATAAGGTTCCCGGCGCCCGCAACGCCGGCGGGGGAGGGGGACGCGTTGCGGTTTAGAACGCTCCATTCCGGCATCGACATGAACGGACACGTGAACAACGTCCATTACGCGGAATGGCTGCTTGAACCGTTCGCCGGCAGGCGCCCGTCGTCTTTCGAAATCGTCTTCCGCAGCGAATCCGCCGCAGGGGAGACGGTGTCGGTTGAAACCGCCGCCGCGCCGGACGGCGCGTCGCTTTCGCGCGTGGTGTCCGGAGACGGGCGCGAAAGAGCGGTTGCGAAAATCGCTTTCTGACAATTTGCGGACAACGCAAAAAAAGAAAAAAAGGAAACAGACAAATGAGCTACACGGAAGCAAAGAAGAAGTTCGCCAAGATCGGCATCGACACCGAAAAGGCGATTGCAAACCTCGGCAAGATCGCGATCTCCCTCCATTGCTGGCAGGGCGACGACGTCGG